>DASSOA010000046.1:0-14536 GCA_035701115.1 Gammaproteobacteria bacterium | reverse complement strand
AGTAGAGCGACCAGCAGTGCGGCAATGACTGCAGGTATCACAAAGCGTCGCTTGAGTTTGATGTTGGTCGTCATGGTTTCTGTCCGGTGCCTTGCATGAAGAGTCGTTCCGTGTGGCTGATGAGGCGGTCGAGATAATCGTCCTTGACGCGCATGCCGAAAACTTCGCTGGCGACCGGCATGGCGGCGAACGGAAAGACCGCGAGGCTGACCAGTGAAAGGGCGGCGAGAGTGGGATTCAGATCGGCCCGGAGATGGCCCGCTGCCTGCTCGCGTTCGATCAGTCGCGTCAGCAGGCCGCTTCCGGGCGAGGCAAACTGGCGGATAAACCAGTCGCGCAGGCGGCCGTCACCGGCGACGACTTCACGCAGGATCAGGGGTGGCATCCAGGGGTTCGCGCCCAGTGTGCGCATGTAAAGCTCAAGCACGCGCCGGATCGGCGCGGGACCGAGGTCGGGCGCCGCCATCAGACTGCCAAGCCGTTCCACCAGCGGCTTGAACGTGTCCGCAAGCATGGCCTCGTAAAGGCCCTCCTTGTTGCGGAAGTAGTAATGGATCATCGCCGGGTTGGCGCCCGCCGCATCGGCCACGGCGCGTGTCGACACGGCCGCATAGCCATGTTTAGCAAACAGGGAGCGGGCCGCCGCCAGCAACTGGCTGCGGACCTCGGCGTTGTCGGCACGGCTGCGCCGGCCGGCTTTGCGGGGTAGAGGTGTTCCCTGAGTTGTCATAGGATTTATTAAATCAAACGATTGATTAAATTACAACACCCTGGATGAAAAACCGTGGGCACCGTGTGTACAGGGCCCATGGCGACAGGGCACACTCGCATCCTCCCGCAAGCATGCGGGACCTGCCATCATCCAGATCATCCGGGAGTGAGATTCGCGATGAAAACCGCACTGTGGATACTGTCGGCCCTGGCCGCCCTGTTGCCGATTGCCGCCTCCGCGGGCCACGCCGGCTTGCCCCACTACGCGCACGTGGTCGTGGTGATCGAGGAGAACAAGGCCTTCGGCGAGATCTCCGGCAACGCGGATGCGCCGTACATCAACGCCCTGGCCAGCCGGGGCGTGCTGCTGACCGGCTACCATGCCGTGGCGCATCCGAGCCTGCCCAACTATCTCGCTCTGTTTGCAGGCAGCACCGGGAATGTGATGGATGACGCCTGCCATTATTCATTCAGCAGCGCGACTTTATACGGCGCGTTGCATGCGGCCGGTGCCGGTTTCATTACGTATGCAGAAGGTCTGCCGCGCGACGGATACACCGATTGCGGTGCGGGCGAGTACCGTAAAAAGCACAATCCGGCTGCCTATTGGCAGCCCCGCTACGTGCCCGCCGAGGTGACCCGTCCGTTCAGCGCGTTCCCGGTGGATTTCGCGCGCCTGCCACGCGTCGCATTCGTGATTCCCGACCTGCTCAATGACATGCACGACGGCACGATCCGCATGGGCGATCAATGGCTGCAACAGAATCTGGCACGCTACGCCGACTGGGCGGAAAAGCACGACAGTCTGCTGATCGTGACCTGGGACGAAGACAATGGCAGCGAAGACAACCGCATCATGACGCTTCTGTTTGGTGCGCATTTGAAACCGGGACAATACCCGCAACACTACGATCATTACAGCCTGTTACGCACCCTCACGGATCTGTTTCACGCCAAACCGGTCGGCCACGCGAAAACTGCTGCCGCCATTGACGGTATATGGAAATCCTGAATCGAGACGGTGAGGGGAGTGAGCCAAGAAGATTGTGTGTAATCGGGTGCGATACAGTCTGACGGAGCGCAAAGCAGGATGAAAACGCTGGGTTTGATCGGTGGCATGAGTTGGGAATCCACGGCGCATTACTACACGCGCCTCAATCAACTGGTCGGCGAACGGCTGGGCGGATTGCATTCGGCGCGGCTGCTGCTTTACAGCGTCGAGTTCGACGAAATTCAACGCTTGCAACATGCCGACGATTGGGATGCGGCGGGCCGCATTCTGGCGGACGCCGCGCGGCGTCTGGAACGCGCCGGCGCCGAGGCGATTCTGATTTGCGCAAATACCATGCATCGGGTGGCGCCGGCGATCGCGGCCGCGATACACATCCCGATTCTCAGCGTGATTGACGCGACGGCGCAGGCAGTAAAAAAGCAGCATGCCGAAACCGTCGCACTGCTTGGCACGCGCTTCACCATGGAAATGCCGTTTTATCGTGACGCGTTGGAACGGCACGGTCTCAAGGTACTGACGCCGGATGCCGGGTCACGCGCCGATATTCACCGGATCATATTCAGCGAGCTGTGCAAGGGCGAAGTGAAACCGGAATCGGCGCAGCGCTTCTTTGAAATTGTCGCCGGGCTTGCAGATCAGGGTGCCGAAGCGGCGATTCTGGGATGCACGGAATTCACGCTGTTCGACACCAGCCGTTATGCCGGCATTCCGTTGTTCGATACCACGGAAATTCACGCCCGGGCGGCCGTGGCTTGGGCGATTAGAAACGATGCCGGCAAGTAACGCCGGCTGACGGGAAATTCCGCCAGCCGGCGTGTCCGGCACCGCTGAAGCGAATTACATCCTGTCCAGCGAATTGAAGTTCAGGATCGCATTGAATACTAGCGGATAACTGCCGATGGTCTCGCCACGCCAGATCGGATTGTTGCCGAACAGAATCACATGGCCCTTGCCGTAATGCGCGTCCACCACCGCGGCGTGTTCTGCGAGCTCGTCACCGTTGCTGAGCAGTCCGGAGACCAGCAGGTCCTTGGCGTCCGCGAAACGCAGGATGACGCGGGGCCGCAACGCCTGCGGAATAACAAACGGATTGTCGCGCATCTGCTCCGCGTTGAGCGGCAGGGCTTCCCACGGCTTGGCGGAAGGCAGTGCAGGTGGCGCCTGATACGGGCGGCCCTGCGGTACATCGGCGTCGTCGGCGCCGCCGCGGCCGGTCGGTCGCTGATAGTCCTCATGTGAAGGCAGACCGCGATCGCCGGTCACCAGATTGCTCACGGCAAACGACATGCCGTCCGCGCTGTACAGAGCCAGATCGTCGCTGTATCCGTAGGCGAGCGGACTGGTATGGTCGGTAAATTCGGCGCGCAACACGCTGCCCACGACGCGCAGATTCCTGACGCCGGTGACGGAAACGCCGGGTGCAAGGCCTGCGTCAATGGCAAAGCGTGCCGTGTCCTGCGACGTGATGAGTACGCCGCCCTGCGCCACGAACTGTTCGAGATGGGCAAGTCCGTTCAGCCCCAATCCCGGGCGGATGTCGTCGGTGGAATCGATGTGGCCGATATTCGGCGTCAGCCGGGTGGTCTTCCACGGCAACGGATTGCCCCACATCGGCAGGCCGTTGACGATCATCTGATCGCTGACGTAACCGATGGGCCCGAACAGGATCACGTCGAAACGTTTGCGCAGATCGTCCACGCGTGCGACGTCCTGCGTGCTCAGATAGGAATACGGCACGTGCAGCCGGTCGAGCGCCATCCGCCACCAGCCTTCAGTCTGGGTGTCGAGCCAGGTGTGCATGATCGCAATGCGCGGTAGCCCGACACGGTGATGCACGATGTCCGGGATTTTATCGGTGGCGTATGCAGTCAGACCCAGATCCGTCAACTCCCTGTTCAGCCGTTCGTGGCCGATGCCATGAATGATGAAACTGCCCCTGTCAAAAGACCGGCCGTCCGACTTGAATGCCGCATCGGCGATTTCCACGGTGGCATCCGTGAGCGCATAGCGCAGGGAAATCAGCGAGTCGTCGGCATGATTCGGAATCAGGTAGACCCTGCCGGTGCCTTCGATCCCGCCCGGCGCCCGGACCGGCTGTTGCACGGGGGCCATCGGCGTCTTCAGAATCGAGATGTCGGTCACCCGCGTGACATCAACGTCAAACAGGTCGCCGAAGGTCCAGCCGGTGTCGTCATAGGGATGCTGCTGCGGATCGTCCGGCGCCCAGTACTGATGATCGAGCAGCGCGTCGGCAATACGCGAATAGGGCTGATCCATGCGCACGATATAGCTGCCTGCCGGAAAGTGTAGGACGGTCGCCTTGGGATTCGCATCGTCGGCGCCCGGCTCGCTGTTCACGCTTGCTGAGAACGGCGCGGTCGCGCGTTGGATTTCGCAATGCTGCAATTGCAGGATGCGCAGCAATTCGGCCTGCGCGCCCTTGCGGGGGTCATCCGCGCTCAGCACATAAGCTGCAGGTCCTGCGTTCTCCGGTTTCAGTATGGAGCGTTTGCTCTTCAGGTAGAAATCGTTGAGGAACTGCTTGCTGTTCTGTGCGAAATAGTCGAGCGCGGTGAGCAGGCCGGTTTCTTCGTAATTGTTGTTGTCGCGCTGCGACCACAGTACGTTCGGCAGGGGCGGATTCTGCCGGTACCAGGTGCGGGAATATTCGCCCGGGTCGAGGATGCGTTCTTCGGTGTCGGCGCCATCGTTACCGAAGGTTTCGTAAAGGCGGCTGATGCCGTTGTGCATGGCTGCGATGAACATCAGGTAGCCGGGGCTCCAGGTGTCGAAATCGCCGTGGGTAAACACGCCGGGCATGCCGAACTTGGTCATGCGCTGAACGTTGTCCCAGCCGAGTTGCTGCCATTCGTTGGCGAGCAGCGGATCAATCCATGCGTTGTACGGCCCATCGCCGACCGTGTTGTCGTACAGGAACGGTACCGACTCGTGCAGGTCATGCAGAACCTGGGCGTGCCAGTCAACATACGTGTTGAGTACATTGCGGGTCAGGTCCAGCGTCAGTCCCATGGCATCGCGATTGTTGTCATGCGCGACATAGTGGCCCCAGTACATCAGAGGCAGCCGGTTTTCCTTCGGGTGCGCGCGGTGCCAGTTATAGATGTCCACCATGCGGTCGCGCCCGTCAACTTCCACGATGGGCGTAATCAGCGTAATGACATGCGAACGGATGAATCTGATATACGGTGCGTCGTCGACTGCCAGCCGGTAGGCCAGTTCCATGAGCGCAGTCGGTGCGCCGGTTTCGGTGGAGTGGATGGTGCCGGTGATGTAGTACACCGGCGTGGATTCTGCAACCAGCTGTGCGGCCGTTGAATCGTTCATGCCGATCGTGCGCGGGTCCGCCAGTTTCGCGAGCCGCTCGTTGTTCTGCTGCAGTTGATCGAGCAGTGATTGATCCGCTACGGCAACCGCGATCATTTCGCGGCCTTCTTCCGTATGGCCGATGGTGAACACCTTGATCCGCGGCGATGCCTTGGCCAGCATCCGGAAGTAGCGGTAGACGTCCGTCGAATAGGGGAGATGATCGGGCGCACCGGCGATGTAGCCCAACGCAGTCTCGGGTGTGGGCACCGTGGACGACGCAGGCAAATAGTCCGTGAGCGGCGAATTGAATTGCGGCTCGGTGGTGAATTTCCGGATCTGCTGCGTGTAACCCTGATCGGCGGGTTGCGCCGGATCGCGGGCGTAGTGGTTATCCGCAAATGCGGGTGCCGAAAGCAGGAGGCCGGAAACCGCGAGCACGGTCCGGAGAGCGGGGCTGTTCATCGCGCGATGCCTTTGTGTTGAGGGCGAATCAGGAGCTGAGGCGCCACAGCCTAGCCGGAGTTCCCGGTCTTGTCACGGCATGCCGGCTCCGGTCAGTCCCGGAAGATGTAGGCGTCCATGCAGAGCGAGCGGTCGAAACTGTGATGCAGCCGTTCCGCGCTGGCCCCACCGGCACCCAGTGCCACAAACAGCGGCAGGAAATGTTCCTCGGTGGGGTGATTGCGCACGGCTTCGGGAGCGCGCCTGCGGTAGTCGAGCAACGACTCGAGGTCACCGCGCGTCAGCGTCTGGTGCAGCCATGCGGAAAACGCCGCATACGATTCGTATCCGCCGGCAGGATGAAAATATTCGCGCAGATTGTGCGTGGCGCCACCGCTGCCGACGATCAGCACGCCCTGCCCGGTGAGCGGCTTGATCGCTTCGCCGAGTTGCAGATGATGTTGCGTGCCGAGCGGCGTCTGCAGGGAAAGTTGCAGCACCGGAATGCCGGCGTCCGGATACATGAGTCTGAGCGGTACCCAGGCGCCGTGGTCGAGACCTCGAATCAGATCAACGCCAGCCGGTGGCGGCAGCAGCTCCGCAATGTCGCGTGCCATTGCATGATTCCCGGAGGCCGGATAGCGCAACTCGTAGAGTGCTTCAGGAAATCCGTAAAAATCGTGGATGGTGTCAAGGTGTTCGGCGCCGGTGATCCTCGGTGCAGCGGTTTCCCAGTGGGCGGAGATCACGAGAATGGCGCGCGGACGCGGCAATGAAGCGGCCAGACCCTTGAGAAACCCGTGTGCCGGATTACTTTTATCCAGCGCCAGCGTCGGTGAGCCGTGCGAAATGAACAACGTCGGCAAACGCCTTGCGTTCATGTGTTACTCCATGACGGCGTGCAGTTTTTCCCCGGCGGGCTGCTGGCCGTACCTGGGTCGTTGCATCAGCCACACCAGCGGAATGGCCAGCAGACAGGTGATCATCATCAACTTGAAATCGTCGTTGAAACTGATCATGGACGCCTGTTTGGTGACGAGGCCGTTGATGGTCGCAAGGTCGTGCGGATTGCTGAGGTTCAGTTGCGAGGTGGCAGGGGACATCTGCATCGCCTCGTTGTACGGGCTGATGTGTGCGCCAAGAACAGCGTGATTGATCTGCGTGTTGCGGGACAACAGGGTAAACGCGATCGAGATGCCGATGCTGCCGCCAATGTTGCGAATCAGGTTGTAAACGCCGGTGCCTTCGGTGCGGAATTGTGACGGCAAGGTCGAAAACGTCAGGGTCATCAGCGGCACCATCACCTGGCCCATGCCGAGGCCCTGCACGAATCCGGTCCAGGTGATGATCCAGGTATCGATGCCGGTGTCGAAGCCGCTCATGAAGTACATGGACAAGGCCATGATGGCGAGCCCGGCGGACATGTTGATGCGTGGATCCATCCTGTTGGCAAGCCGGCCCATGACCAGCATGGATATCATGGTGCCGATGCCGCGCGGCATCAGCACCAGTCCGGTGATCAGAACCGGATAATTCAGCAGGTTCTGCACCATGGGCGGAATCAGCGACATGATGGAGAACAGGCTGATGAAGATGATGAAACCCACCACATTGCCGAGTATGTAATTGCGGTCCCGGAACAGCTTGAGTTCGACGTAGGGATGTTGCTCTGCGTATGCGTGCAGAACGAACAGCCAGATGCCCGTGATCACCAGTCCGAATTCGATGATGATTTCCGCTGAATTGAACCAGTCCTGACGTTCACCGCGGTCCAGCATCATCTGCAGGGCGCCGATTGCGACGCTCAGAAACACGAATCCCCAGCCATCGAAAGTGCGCTTGCGGTCAATTTCCGTTTCGTGCACGTAACTCAGGGTCATGAGTATTGCCATGATGCCGACGGGAATGTTGATGAAGAACACCCAGCGCCAGGAATAGTATTCGGTCAGATACGCACCCAGCACCGGACCCAGAATCGGGCCGAGCATGATGCCGAGGCCGAAAATGGCCATCGCCATGGCGTGCTTCTCGCGCGGGTAACTGTCGAGCAGAATGGCCTGCGAGATCGGCACCATGGATGCACCGAACAGCCCCTGCAGGATGCGCAGCAGCACGATTTCGGTGAGCGAGGTGGCGGTACCGCACAGGAACGAGGCGACCAGAAAGCCGAGCATGCTGATCAGATAGATACGCTTGCGCCCGAAACGGCCGGCCAGCCAGCCGGTCGGCGGCGTCATGATCGCGGCGCCGACGATGTAAGACGTCAATACCCAGGAAATCTGATCCTGCGTCGCCGACAGCGAGCCCTGCATGTTCGGCAAGGCTACGTTGGCGATGGTGGTGTCGAGCACCTGCAGCAAGGTACCAAGCATGACCGCGATCGTGATCAGTGCGGTGTGTTGTTCCTGACTGGCGGGTTTGCGAAAAACCATGTCTGATTCCTGTCAGTCGGCCACGACGGGTTGCCGCGGCGCGCCGTTACCGGAATGCTGCGGCGGGCGCATCAGCAATACCAGCGGAATGGCGGCAAGGGCAACCACCATCATCAGTTTGAAATCGTTGTTGAAACCGATCATCGCGGCCTGTCTGGTCACGAGTCCGTTAATGACGGTCAGGTCATGCCGGTTTGCGAGATTCATGGAGTTGCCAATTGACGAGAGTTGCATCGCCTGATTGTACGGATTGACGTGCGCGCCGAGTGTCTGGTGATTGATCTGGGTGCTGCGCGACAGCAGCGTAAATACGATCGAGATGCCGAAACTGCCGCCGATGTTGCGGATCAGGTTGAACACGCCGGTGCCTTCGGTGCGTTGCGCGGTCGGCAGGGTTGCAAACGCAGCCGCGAACATCGGCACCATGACCAGGCCGATGCCAATGCCCTGCACGAAACTGGTCCAGGTAATCGCCCAGGTGTCAATTTGGGTGTCGAAGTGACACATTTCATACAGCGAGAAGGCCAGTACGAGCAATCCGGCCGTCATGGTTGGGCGGGGTTTCACGTGATTCGAAAACCGCCCGAGTGCCATCATCGAGATCATGGTGCCGACGCCGCGCGGCATCAGCACCAGGCCGGCAACAATAACGGGATAATCCAGCAGGTTCTGCACCATGGGCGGAATCAGTGACATGATGGCGTACATGCACAGGAACAGCACAAAGCCGAGCAGATTACTGAGCACATAGTTGCGGTCACGGAACAAGGTCAGATCGATATACGGATGCTCACGGCGCCAGGCGTGCACGAAAAACAGCCAGAGTCCGATCAATACCAGGCCGAATTCAATGATGATCTCCGGCGAGCTGAACCAGTCCTGACGTTCGCCCCGGTCCAGCATCATCTGCAGCGCGCCAATGGCGGCGCTCATGAACAGGAAGCCCCAGGCATCGAAGCTGCGCACCCGGTTGATCTCGGTCTCATGGACATACGCCAGGGTCATGACGACCGCCAGCGCGCCCACCGGGATATTGATGAAGAAGACCCAGCGCCACGTGTAGTATTCGGTGAGATAGGCGCCCAGCACCGGACCGATGATGGGCCCGAGGATCACGCCGATGCCGAAGATGGCCATCGCCATGCCGTGTTTCTCGCGTGGATAACTGTCAAGCAGGATCGCCTGCGAAATCGGCACCATCGCGGCGCCGAACAATCCCTGGAAGGCGCGCAGGATCACCATTTCGGTCAGCGATGTCGCGGTGCCGCACAGAAACGACGCCACTACGAAGCCGATCATGCTGATGAGGTAGATGCGCTTGCGTCCGAAGCGGCCGGCAAGCCAGCCAGTCGGCGGCGTCATGATCGCGGAACCGACGATGTAGGACGTCAGTACCCAGGCGATCTGGTCCTGCGATGCATTCAGCGTGCCCTGCATGTTGGGCAGGGCGACGTTGGCGATCGTGGTATCGAGCACCTGCATGAAGGTGCCCAGCATCACCGCAAAGGTGATGAGCGCCGTATGCTGTTTCGCATCAGCCGGCCTGGGCAGATTCATGGTGCGGATTCTCAGTGCGTGCCGGCTTGCGCGTCGCTGGAGCCGAAAAACGGACTGTAATGCGTGTCGATGGTGACTTCGGCGCTCATGCCGGCACGCAGGTCCGGACCGTCACCGCTGGAATCGATTGCGATGCGCACTGGAATACGCTGCACGACTTTCACCCAGTTGCCGGTGGCGTTTTGCGCCGGCAGCACGGAAAACACCGAGCCGGTTCCCGGCGCGATGCTTTCGACGGTGCCCTGCCAGGTATGCCCCGGATAGCTGTCTACGCTGATTTCCGCTTTCTGGCCTACATAGATATGGGTCAGCTGCGTTTCCTTGAAGTTGGCGTCGATCCAGCGTTTGCCGCTCATGACCAGTGCAAACACCGGGCGGCCGGATTCAACCACGTCGCCGGGTTTGATATCCACTTCGGTGACCACGCCGGCGGCGGGCGACTTGACGGTGGTGTAGGACAGGTTCAGCGCCGCCTGATCGCGCGCCGCGAGCGCCTTTTTGTAGGCGGCTTGTTCGGTGATCGGCCGATCAGGATTCCCGCCGAGACTGGCTTCAATTTGCGCGATCTGCGCCTGCAGGGCGACAGTGCGCTGTTCGGCCATGATGTAGTTGGTCTTCAGATCGTCCAGTTTGGCGGCCGCCACCACATCCTGTTTCACCAGATTTTCCTTGCGCTGGACTTCGCGTTTCAGATAATCGACGTTAGCCTCTGCGCCCTTCAACTCGGCTTCGGCGGCGCGCAACGACTGCTGTTGTGCGCGCAGCTGATCGGCGACATTCCTGAGGTTGGCATTGGCCTGATCCAGCGCCAGCTGGAAGGGTGCCGGATCGATCTGCAGCAGCGCCTGTCCCGGGCTTACCCGGTCGTTCTGGCTGACCGGCACCTCCGTCACTCTTCCGGATATCTGCGGCGCGACGCTGACCTGGTCTGCGACCACATACGCGTTGTCGGTGTTCTGGTAGCGTTCGCTGTGTGCCCAGTACCAGAGGCCCAGGATGATCAGGACCAGCGGGCCGGCGATCATGAGGGTCAGGCGGCGGACACGGGGATTTTCGAACAGTGATTTCAGGCTGCTCATCGTTTTTGACTTCCCTTCGGGGAGGTGGCAGAATGGACTAGACGGTCTAGTCTAATTGTAACGAGGATTCGATGTCAAATCGCCGCCCACTTCTGTCCATTCCGGCCCGTAACCTTGTTGCCGCCGGCGTTGCGCTGGCTGTGTTCGGAGCGGGTGGCGCATCCGCCGCCACGCTGCAGGATGCGCTCACTCAGGCCTGGCTCAGCAATCCGCAGTTGCAGGCCGAGCGCGCCACCCTGGCCGCGTCCGGCCAACAGGTGGAGCAGGCCAAAGGCCAGTACTACCCGCAGGTCAAGGTTTTCGGCGCGCTGGGCGCTGCTCATCAGGACGTGGATACCGGCGGTTTGTTCCCGGTGGATACGATTATTTTGAACACCCGCAGTGTCGGACTGGAGATTGACCAGTCGCTGTATGCGGGCGGCAAGATTGACGCAAGCGTTGCCGCCGCCCGGCACAAGATGACCGCTCAGGAAGCCGGCCTGCATGCCACTGAAGAAAGCGTGCTGCTGACCGCGGCGAGTGCCTACATGGACGTGGTACAGGATCAGGCGGTTCTGGAACTGGAACAGAACAATCAGCATGTGCTGCAACAGGCGCTGGATGCCGCGCAGGCCAGTTTCGATAACGGCGAAGTGACTCACACCGACGTGGATCAGGCCAAAGCGAGGCTGGCGGGTGCCGATGCCGCCGTGATTCAGTCCCGCGGCGCGTTGAGCGCGGCGCAGGCGCACTATCAGCAGGTGATCGGTCAGCCGCCACAGGCGCTCAGTATGCCGGCGTCGCTGACGGGCCTGCCGGGCAGCGAAGACGACGTGCTGCAACTCGCCAAACAGAATTATCAGGTGCTCGCGGCGCGCGCAGTCGCCGCCGCCGCGGACAGCGAAGTCGAGGTCAGCAAGAGCGTACTGAAACCGTCGGTGATGTTGAGCGGGCAGGTGAGCGCCGCGCACGAACCGACGTTCCCGTTCGAGAAGTACAACACGCGTTCCATCATGCTGGAATTCTCCATGCCGATTTACAGCGGCGGCAGCAATCTCGCGCAGGTGCGCGCGGCACAACGTCAGGCGGACAGCCGGCACGACGACGCACTGGACGCGGAACGCAGCGCTCGGGATCAGGCGATTCAGGCGTGGCAGTCCTATCAGACAGCGAAAGCCGGTCTGGAGGCGATCAATGCGCAGATTACCGCCGCGCAATCGGCCTACGACGGGGTGAAAGCGGAATACAAGGAAGGTGAGCGCACCACGCTGGATGTGCTGAATGCCGAACAGGAACTGCTCAGTGCGCAGGTCAATCGTCTGCGTGCCCAGCGCGACGAGATTGTTGCCGGGTACGCGTTGAAAGCGGCCACGGGCCAGCTGACCGCCGATGCGCTCAAGCTGCAGGTTTCGAACGCGACAGGGGCGGCTTCAGCCGGCTGAGCATAACCAGCAAGGTGTCTTGAGCATGAACGCAGCAACCACAGACAGCGTAACCGTCAGCAAGCGGGATGCCATTCTGGAAGCCGCCAGCAAGGTGTTTCTGGAAGTCGGATTCGGTTCCGCCAGCATGGATACCATTGCGAGCGAAGCCAAAGTATCGAAACAGACCGTCTACAATCATTTCGGATCAAAGGAAGATCTGTTCGCGGCGATGATCCGCAGTACCTGCGATCAGATGACGACCGCTTTCGCGGAAGCCGCGAAAATCGGCGATCCCGACAAGACCCTGCGGGCCATTGCGCGGCATTTCATGAATTTCGTGTTTTCCTCGGAGAAGCTCTCGTTGCATCGCCTGCTGATGGCGGAAGTGGGTCGGTTTCCCGATCTGGGGCGGATCTATTATCAATCCGGCCCCGAGCCGATCCGCAAATTCGTCGCCGACTATCTCACCGAGCAGACCAGACGCGGCACCCTGAAAGTCGACAATCCGCGTCTGACCGCAGAGCAATTCATCGGCATGATCACGGGTTGCCGGTTGCGTTCGCAGCTTGGCATCGAACCGCAGCCCTCGCAGGAAGAACTGGAAAAATACATAGACAACGCGGTAAACATTCTCTTGCGCGCCTGCCGCGTCTGACGCGGACAATTCAGGTTTCAGACGGCAGATAAACGAAGGCCCCACGACGTGGGGCCTTGTTGTTTGCAGGCGGCAGAACTCAGCGGCGGCCGTTGGCCAGCAGACGCAGGATTTCGAGGTAGAGCCAGATCAAAGTCACCATCAGGGCAAACCCGCCATACCACTCCATGTAGCGCGGCGCCCCGAATTGTGCCTGCTGCGAGATCATGTCGAAATCGAGTACCAGGTTGAACGCGGCGATCGCAACAATGAACAGACTGATGCCGATGCTGAGCGGCGTGTGACCGTACACCATCGTCGTGTCTACGCCGAACAGGCTTACCAGCCAGGTGAGTGCGTAGAAGATCACAATGCCCAGAGTTGCCGCAAAGATCATCCGGCGCAGGCGATCGGTGACCTTGATGATTCCCGTGCGGTACAGAATCAGCATGCCGAACGCGACGGCGAGCGTGAGCGCAACGGCCTGAACCACGATGCCGGGATAGCGCAATTCGAACAGTGCCGACACGCCGCCCACCACGAAACCTTCGGCCATCGCGTAAAGCGGTGCCGTAATGTACGCCCAGGTCGGTTTGAATGCGGTGGCAAAACCGAGCACCAGCCCGCCGATGACGCCACCCATGATGAACGGCGCAACGGAAGCGGCGTCGCCGGTAGTATAGAAGCGCGACCAGCACCAGCCGGCGGTCACCAGCAACAGTACCAGCAGTACGAAACTCTTGCCGATGGTGCCGTTCACCGTCATCTGCTGGCCGGCGGCGGCCGCCGGATTACGGAAAGCTTTGGTCCGGAGTGCCGGATTACTGGTTTTCATGAGTTCGCGCATGGTGTTCGATTTCCTGTGTGATATCGGTGGCCGGAAATTGCCGGGACACTGTGACTGTATATATATAAGTTGCCAGGCGGCTTTTCAACCGCCCTGGCCAATGGTGGTGACCGGATCCCGTAAACTGTGGTGTGTCAAAATTGGACAAATTTTCGGACTGCAAGTTGCAGGCCGGCATGCCGGTTAAACTGTGAACATTATATATATGGAGACGTGACCGGGTGGCGGGACAGCGAATCTGGCATGAGCCGCGGCTGGTGGGTGCCCTGGCAGACGGCGCCACGGTTGTCACGGCCAGCGAGCGGCTGGCGCGCGAAGTGCAGCTCGCCTATGCCCAGACCCGCTCGCACGCAGGCGACCTGGTTTGGGAGCAACCGCGGGTTCTGTCCTGGCAGGGGTTTCTGGCCGAGATGTACCGGGCCTGCCAGGATGCCGCGTTGCTGGCCGATGCCAAGCCCGGATTGCAAACCCTGTTGTCTCCCGGGCAATCGGAACTCGTCTGGGAAAACGTCATTCGTGGTTCCGACGCCGCAGATACACTGTTGCAGCCAGCCGCGGCAGCGAAGGCGGCACAGGATGCCTGGCTGCTATGCCACGCGTACCGGTTGAAAATTTCCGATCTCGCCGACTCGGGCGCGCCCGACACCGAGCAGTTTCTGAATTGGGCAGCGGATTACCAGCAACGCTGTCATAACGCCGGCTGGCTCGATGCGGCGCGGCTTCCTGGTCTGCTCGCGGAGTGGAGCGCGGCGCGTCACATTGCACTGCCTTCCGCGCTGCTTTTTACCGGATTCGACGAGTGGACTCCACAACAGAAATATCTGCTGCAATGTCTGCGTGATGCCGGATGTGAAGTTGATGTACCCAGCATGGATGGCGATCCGCTACCGGGCAACGCGCGCCGCTTGAGTTGCAGCGACAGCAACGCTGAGCTGGAAGCGGCAGCGCGCTGGGCCGGGGCGTTGCTGATGCAAAACCCGAACAGCCGTATTGCAATCGTGGTACGGGATCTTGCGTCCTGCCGCGAGCGTCTGGCGCGCAGTCTCGATCAGGTGCTGTGTCAGTCGGCGTGCCTCGGCGACACCGAGACACG
>DASSOA010000045.1:0-3203 GCA_035701115.1 Gammaproteobacteria bacterium | reverse complement strand
GTTACGGCCGGTCAGACAACGGAAGTGGATTTTCCATGAACACTGCCGTGTTGGCAGTCAGGTTCTGGTGCGCGTCGCCAGCACATAGATCGTCACCATATAGATCGCGACGATCGCAGCGGGAATCACGACAAACCGGTGCGCCGGAAACAGATACCACGCAACCAGGACGAGGAACGTGCGCGTGAAGCCATGAAACAGACCAACCCAGTGCTGGAGCATGCCGGAAAACGGAATCCACATGAGGCCCGACAGAATACCGACCGACAACGGCACTGAAGTCGGATCAAGGGTTGCAAACGGGATCGCGATCGCGAACACCAGCCACGCCATCACGATGCACAGGAAGAACAGGCGGTCGAAGAGATTGCCCTTGCGCGTTTTTCCCATCAGGTCTTCGCCGGTAAAGCGTGCGACCAGCAACCCCAGAGAAAAGATCGAGCCGGTGCCGATGAACAGTGCCCACATCGCCAGTCCGACCGGCAATAGCGCGCCGGCTATTCCAATCAAACTCCACATGATTGCGCCGGCAATCGGCATGGCCAGAAACGGGCTTCGCGCGAACTGTTCACGCTGTTGATCGAGCGTCAAACCTGCGACACTGGCGTTGTGCATGACGTTGATGCCCCCTGATGACCGGCATTGGCCGGCGCCAACGATAACGCGCCCCGTGCGCGGTTACCATCGGCTGCTGTCAGGACTGCAGGGTGACGTTTGTCATCAGGCGGGCCGGTAACACCAACAACCGCCGATAAACAAAAAGCCCCACTTCGCAGCGGGGCTTTCTGTCATCTGATTGGTGTCAGAGGCGGGGCTGGCTTACCAGCGCGGGCGATTGCCGCCGGTGCGCGGCTTGTCAGTCGCGACGTTCACCTTCAAGGCGCGGCCGCCGACATCACGGCCGTTCAGTTCCAGCGCCTTTTCCGCGGCCGCCTGGGTGGCGAACGTGATGAAACCGAAGCCCTTGGGGCGGCCGGTATCCCGATCCATGATCAGGTTCAGTTCCGAAATCTCGCCGTAGCCGGAGAACATGCCACGGATTTGTGATTCGTCCACCGAGTACGGGAAATTGCCGACATACAGTTTGTTCTGTTGCATTGCGATAACTCTCTCTCAAATTAAAAACACTTACATTGAGCAGCCTTGCAAAAGGCATGCCCGCTCTCGTTATCGCGACTGTCAGGGGAAGGCAACTAGATCGGAATCTGGATGGCTATCTCAAGGCGGATGCGTATAACGCGGGCACTTTATAGCACCTTTGGAGGGGGAAAGATATGGAAATTGGGGACGTGGGCAAAAAGAAGGGTTTGAGGCAGGAATAAGCCCGGAATTCGGATCCTGGTTAACCGGCCGACGATCGCTCAACCGTCATTCCCGCGCAGGCGGGAATCCAGAGCTTGAACGATTGGCCGAAGGCCACTCCTTCGTCATTCCGGTGGAAACCGGAACCCAGGTCCTGATCAAGTGCGGCTTCGCTGCATCCATTTATAACGGGAACCGACACCTACTTCCACTTCACCGAACACCCGATACTCGGGACCTGTTCCTTTGGCCCTTTCCCTGTTTCGATGATCTGTTTCATGGCATCGAACAGTTCGCGCTTCGCACCGGGTTTCGGCGGCGAGGTGCGCCCTTCATCGAGGCGGCCGCGATATTGCAGTTCGAGGCCGGCATTGAAGCCGAAAAAATCCGGGGTGCAGACGGCGCCGTAGGCGCGCGCGGTTTCCTGAGTTTCATCGTAAAGATACGGGAATGGGAAATGATGCCCAGACGCGAAGGCTTTCATGTTCTCGACGGAATCGTCGGGATAGGCGAAAACATCGTTGGACATGATCGCGACCGCTTTCAGGCCGAGCGGTGCCAGTTCGTTGCAGACAGCGACGGTGCGGTCAATGCTGGCGCGGACATAGGGGCAGTGATTGCAAATGAACATAACGAGCGTGGCGTGCTCGCCGCGGCAATCCATCAGTGTGTAACTTCGCCCGTCTACGCCACGCAGCAGAAAATCCGGCGCGGCCCGGCCGAATTCGCAGAGAGGTGTTTCCCTGGCAACCATTCCGTGGATCCCGCCTGTTTCGAAGGTTACATAAGCATAGCCGGGATCGCGGGTTTTGCCAGGGATTGGCACCGATTGGCGTCGGCTCGACGTTGAGCGGGGCCGCTACGACTGTTGATTACTGCTTGGTCTCGACGCGGTCCACGAGCAGCGAGGCCAGACGATCCTGCGTGAATGCAGCCTGAATATAGATAACGACATTCCAGTTGCGCATGTCCGCCGGCTTGTCGCTGTCGTAACCTTGTTCGCGCGCCTTTTCGATCAGCGCCGCGATCTGGTCGTCCGTGAGTGTGTGGACATACTGAAACTGATAGGTAAGGCGGCCACCGGCCATGCTGACCGGCTTGCCCAGCAATGCTTCCAAGGCGTTTTGTGGCATGCCGAGCATGATGCCTGCCACATTGAGTTGTGTGGCGGTAATTGTCCTGGATACGGGGCAATGCGAATCTGCCGCTGTCGCGTTGCGCATGACGAACTGATAATCAACGTCGCCAGCGGCAAACAGGACAACTGCCCTGCCGTCAGCACTGCGGTAACAGACACGCGAGACCGTATTCGACGCATCACCGGTTTCGGTGTGGCTGACGGGGCTGGCGCCGAAGCGTTTGGCGAGTGTGTTGAAATCAATGCCGTCTGCGAGGTTCACGCCAAGCAGGTGCGTGAAGCGTTCCGCTGTCTGCGGTGTGGTATCGGCGAGCGTCGGACCTAAGGTCAACAGTGCGGCGAATATTAAAGCCGCGACGGTGCCATAGTTAAGGGAACGGTTGCCCGAAAGTGCCCCACGCTTCATCTGCCCGCCTCGATTCCGAATCCTGTCAGCATGTTCAGATTTGCGCCCGCTCAGGTCGCCGATAAATCTTACCTAACCGAGCAGCGTTGGATTCAACTGCCAGATGGAATAATTGAGTGCCAGGGCAAAACTGACCCAGAGCAGATACGGGACCAGCAGCGCGCCGGCTGCCCTGCTGTGCCGCCAGAATGCCACCAGCGTTGCGACAATCAGAACCCACAGCAGCACGATGTCGGCGAAGGCGGCGGCGCCCAGGTGCCAGGCGAAAAACAGCCAGCTCCACAACGCATTGAAAGCCAGTTGCAACAGGAACAGGCTGAGCGCAATCCGCGCCGCACGGAATCCCTGCCGGCGCCA
>DASSOA010000044.1:0-6335 GCA_035701115.1 Gammaproteobacteria bacterium | reverse complement strand
GGCGAAAACCTCGGACGTCGCTGGCGATGGCACGACCACCGCGACCGTGCTGGCTCAGGCGATCGTGCGCGAAGGCATGAAGTACGTGGCTGCCGGGATGAACCCGATGGATCTCAAGCGCGGTATTGATCTTGCGGTGACCGCGCTCGTCGGCGAGCTCAAGCAGTTGGCACGGCCGTGTGGCACACCCAGGGAGGTCGCGCAGGTGGGCGCCATCTCCGCCAATTCCGACCAGTCGGTCGGCAACCTGATCGCCCAGGCATTTGAGAAGGTCGGGCGCGAGGGGGCGATCACGGTCGAGGACGGTTCCGGCCTGCAGAGCGAGCTCGAGGTGGTGGAAGGGATGCAGTTTGACCGCGGCTATCTTTCACCCTATTTCATCAACAATCAGGGGAAGCAGACGGTGGTGCTGGAGGACGCGCGCGTGCTGCTTTACGATAAAAAGGTTTCTGCGGTGCGCAAGCTGCTACCGGTCCTGGAAGAGATCGTCAAGCCGCTGCTGATCATTGCTGAAGACATCGAGGGTGAGGCGCTGGCAACGCTGGTGGTCAACAGCGTGCGCGGCGCGCTCAAGGTCTGCGCCGTCAAGGCGCCGGGATTCGGCGACTGGCGCAAGGCGCTGCTCGACGATATCGCAATCGTGACCGGCGGCACGGTGATTGCCGAAGAAATGGGGCTCGCCCTGGAGAAGGCGAAGCTTGATCAGCTCGGACAGGCGCGACGTGTCGAGGCAGACAAGGACAACACCACCATCGTCGGCGGCGGCGGCGAGCGCACACGCATCGACGAGCGTATCCGACAGATCAAAATAACGCTCGCCGACACCACCGACAGCTACGGCCGCGAGAAGCTCGAAGAGCGTATCGCCAAACTCTCCGGGGGAGTGGCGGTGATCAAGGTCGGCGCAGCCACCGAAACCGAGATGAAGGAACGCAAGTCGCGTGTCGAGGATGCGCTGCATGCCACCCGGGCGGCGATGGAAGAGGGCATCGTACCCGGTGGCGGTGTGGCGCTGCTTCGCGCACGGCGTGCGCTCGACGCGGTGCATGGCGTGAACATGGACCAGAACGCCGGTGTGCGCATACTGCGCCGCGCCGTCGAGGAACCGCTGCGCCAGATCGTTGCCAACGCCGGAGCCGAGCCGTCGGTGGTACTGGACACCGTGCTCCGCGGCGAGGGCGGGTTTGGCTACAACGCTGCGACCGGACAGTACGGCGATCTTGTCGCGATGGGCGTCCTAGATCCGGCGAAGGTGACGCGCTCGGCACTGCAGAATGCAGCGTCGATTGCCGGTCTGATCCTCACCACCGATTGCATGGTGGCCGAGATCCCGGAGTCAAAGCCGGCGCCGCTGCCTACCGGCATGGAAATGTGATTTGGGCAGCAAATGTTCCCTGAAACGAACCGGAGCTTTTCATGAGCGCCTTGACAAATGAACAACGGATCCACTTGCAACGGTTGATGGACAAGCGATATGCCCGGATCGCCGGCGACATCGCGCGAGAGCGCGATTCGGCGACCGGCAAGGATGAAGCGGCAACGGTGGTGGCGATGCACGATGAAGGCGACGAGGCTGCGGCTGTAGCGGCGGCAACGCTTGATCGTGCCCAACTCGCACGGGATGTCGAAGAACTGCGGGATATCGAAGCGGCGCGCGCCCGCATCGAAAACGGCAGTTACGGCGTATGCATTGACTGCGGCAGTGACATTCACTACCAGCGGTTACTGGCGTGGCCGACCGCGAAGCGCTGCTACGATTGCCAGCATGTGCACGAGTTGCGCCAGCGCGCCACGGGCGTTGCGGGATAGGGAAAGGACAGCCAATGCCGGTTCACAATGCCGATGTTGCCGCAGTATTCGAGCAGATTGCCGATCTGCTGGAAATCCAGGGTGAGAACCCTTTCCGCGTTCGTGCCTACCGCAACGGCGCACGCGTTGTGCAGGGCTTGCCGCAGGAGCTGTCGGCGACATTGCGCGAAACGGGCGGGGTGCTCCCGCGGCTCCCGGGAATTGGCAAGGATCTGGCAGCGAAAATTGGCGAAATCATCGACACTGGCAGTTGTGCGTTGCTCCGACGGCTGCAGAACGAGCTCCCGGCAGCGATTACAGAGATACTGAAGATCCCGGGGGTAGGGCCGAAACGCGTGCGTGCGCTTTATAACGGGTTGCATGTGCAGACCATAGCACAGCTTGCAGACGCGGCGCGCGGGGGGCGTGTCGCCGGGTTGCCGGGTTTCGGTCCGCTGCTGCAGCGAAAGATCCTAGATGAGACGCAAGCCCGGCAGAACGTCGAGCAGCGCTTCAAACTTGCGACGGCTGCGCAGTATGCCGAGACGCTTGTTGCTTATCTGCGTGAAACATCCGGCGTGAAGCAGACGGCCGTGGCCGGAAGCTATCGGCGCATGCGCGAGACCGTTGGCGATCTCGATATCCTGGTCGCCGCCGATGCCGGAGAGCGTGTGATGCGACGCTTTATCGCTTACGATGAAATCACGCGCGTACTGGCGAGTGGTCCGACGCGTGCATCCGTGGTACTGAAATCTGGTGTGCAGGTCGATTTGCGAGTGGTGGAGCCAAGATCCTGGGGAGCGGCACTGCATTACTTCACCGGTTCCAAGGCTCACAATATTGCAATCCGTCGCCTCGGTGCCGAGCGTGGCCTCAAGATCAACGAGTATGGCGTGTTCCGTGGCACACGGCGCATCGCGGGCGATACAGAAGAATCGGTGTTCGCCGCTGTCGGGTTGCCGTGGATCGCGCCGGAACTGCGTGAAGCACAGGGCGAGATCGAGGCGGCGCGGGCCGGACACTTGCCGCAACTCATCGAGTGCTCCGACCTCCGAGGCGACCTCCACGTGCACACCCAGGCGAGCGACGGTCACGACACGCTGCGCGCAATGGCGCTGGCGGCAAAGCGTTTCGGACTTTCCTATATTGCGATCACCGAGCATTCGCATAGCCTCACCGTGGCACACGGGCTCGACGCGGCGCGACTCGCTCAGCAAGGACTGGAAATCGACCGCCTGAATGCGACACTCGGCGGTATCACCGTACTCAAGGGCATCGAAGTCGATATTCTGGGAGATGGCAGCCTCGATTTGCCGGAGGCCGCATTGCGCCGGCTCGACATCGTAGTGGGCGCAGTCCACAGCCGCTTCGATCTGACACGCGCGCAGCAAACCGCACGTATCGTGCGGGCAGTGCAAAGCGGTCTGGTTACGATCCTCGCGCACCCGAGCGGCAGATTGATCGACGAGCGCCTGCCGTATGATGCCGATCTGGAAGTAATCATTCGTGCGGCGCGCGCAGCGGGCTGTTTTCTGGAGCTGAACGCACATCCTGATCGACTCGACCTCGACGATGCCCGATGCCGCATGGCCAGGACCGAGAGCGCAAAGGTATGCATCAATTCCGACTCACATCGCGCCACCGGCTTCGGCAATCTGCGCTTCGGGATCGGCCAGGCGCGCCGTGGCTGGCTGGAAGCGGCGGATGTAGTGAATACTCTGCCGCGCAGCGCATTCATGCGGACGATTCAGGCGCAGCACGCAACCCGGCGCGCCATGGCCACAGTTTAGGCGGACGATGGAGCACATCGCCGTCGGGGGCGGTGGAGAATCCGATACAAACGGGAATGAGCGACAGCCGGCCCGGATTGATGCTGCACGAAGCGTAACGGCGCGTGGCGGCGCTTACCGATTCATGTGCGAACGCCGGTCTTGCAGGCAGAGACAAATCGGCACAGCCGCGGCAGCTGTGCCGGCCGCCGATTCGCCGCGGCTACGTGATGATACCGGGATACAGCCGGCTGGCAGTTGCCACCAGGAGCGCGAGCACCGCAAGCTGCACACCGAAGTCGATGCCGACGCCGAATGCGCTCGCCGCGCCCGGTAGCATGAATGTTCGCAGCGCGTCGACCTGATAGGTGAGCGGATTGGCGAGCGCGACGCCGCGTAGCCACGCCGGCATCATCGTGATTGGATAGATCGCGTTGCTGGCGAAAAACAGCGGCATCGTCAGGACCTGCCCGATGCCCATGAATCGTTCACGTGTCTTGACCAGGCACGCCACCACCAGCGAAAACGTCGCAAAGGTCGCTGATGCGAGCATCACCGTGAACGCAACCGCGAGGACCGCCGGCGGGCCGAGACGCAGTTGCACCCCTGCAATCAGCGCCAGCACGTAGATCACCAGTCCCTGCGACAGGCCGCGTATGCCGGAGGACAGCGCCCGGCCGAGCACCAGCGCGCTGCGCGGGGCAGGGCTCACCAGGAACTTCTGCAGGATACCCAGATCCCGCTCCCAGATCACCGACACGCCATAGAAAATCGCGACGAAGAGCACACTCTGGGCGAGAATCCCGGGAGCGATAAAATCGAGATAGCCGATATTGCCGGTCGGCATCACCCGTGCTTTCGCGAGCACATTACCGAACACCAGCAGCCACAAGACCGGTTGCACCATGCGCGTGAACAGCTCGGTAGGATCATGGCGCAGTTTGCGGATATCGCTTTCCGCCACCGCGAGCACCTGCCGCGAGAAATCGCTCGCCGCATGCAACGGCGCGATCATTCGAGGCGCTCTGCGGTGCGCCGCGCACGCGCGACATCACGATAATCGCCGCGCTCGGCTATCCCCGGTCCGGTGTAGCGCACGAACACATCGTCGAGCGTCGCACCTGGCCCCAGCTGCGCCTTGAGCGCCCCCGGTGTGCCGACCGTGATCAGGCGACCAAGGTGCATGAAACCCACCGCATCGCACAGGTGATCGGCCTCGTCCATGTCGTGCGTGGTCATTACGATTGTCGTGCCGTAATCGAATCGCAGACTGCGGATGCGCTCCCATACTGCGTGGCGTGCAACCGGGTCGAGGCCAACCGTCGGTTCATCGAGGAACAGCACCGCCGGACGGTGCAGCATCGCTTGCGCGATCTCGAGCCGGCGGATCATGCCCCCAGAGTAGCGGCTCGTCAGCGTGTCGGCGAACGACGTGAGCGCCATGAACTCGAGTGCGTCGTGGATACGCTGCCGGCGTTCTTCGCGCGCGATGCCGTAGAGCTTTGCCGAAATGAGCAGATTCTCACGTCCGGTAAGTTCGCCGTCCGCGGACAGCATCTGTGGGACGTAGCCGATATGCGCACGCACCGCGCGTGGTGCGGTGACGATGTCGAAGCCGGCGACCTGTGCGCTGCCGGAAGTTGGCGCAAGCAATGTGATCAGCATCCGGATTGTCGTGCTCTTACCTGCACCGTTGGTGCCGAGCAAACCGAATATGGTCCGCTGCTGAACGGCGACAGATAAACCGTCGACGGCAATCCGGTCTCCGAATCGCCGCGTCAGTGCGGAAATTTCCACTGCGGCAGACATGGGTGCTATATATCATCCACAATAGTGGCGGACGGTTTGCGGTCGATTCCGTCCTTCAGACTCGTGTCGCCGCACCGGTTCCACGTCCCGTTCATTAACTTCGGCTCGCACCAGCAATACCGGTACGGGGCTATTCCGAACCGTCCATTCAGCATCACTGCCGAGATACAGGCGGTTGATCCCGCGGCGGCCGTGGGTTCCCATGACGATCAGATCCGCTTGCCATTCTTGCGTCTGTTCGAGGATGATATCGGTGACCCGCGTCGCTACGGCCTGGATGACGCGGGTTTCCGCTTCGACGCCATTGGCATGAGCTGCCGTCTTGACCTTCCAGACTATTCCCTCGGCTGCTTCACAGGCGGCGTCCATCATGCCTTCCAGATACGGCTGGCTATCGCCTCCGATAGTAAGCGCGAGTGTGTCGATCACGTGCAGGACAAGCAGCGCTGCCGCCTGATCCCGCGCAAGATGAACGGCTTCGCCAGCACCACGGTCTGACGCGGGGCTACCATCGACCGGAAGCAATATGCGCCGGTATATTCCCATTGCGATACGAGGATCCTGAATCGGTTGTGAACCTTGCTCTCTGTTCGCTTCAGGCTCATATTGCGGCGGCGGCCGCGTGAAGAGTTGATACAGATCAACCCTGCAGTAATTGACCTCGGCGAAGCAGGATGGCACGACACGAGTTACATTATTCTTCAGTCGGGCGTGGCGGAGGAGAAACAACGGAGCTGGTGTGCCTTCCTGTCTAACCGGCAGCAGATAATCGATGTCTGGAAGGCGCAGCGTGGAGCGGAGCGCCACTTACTGTAGCCAAGGTACAATTGCCCGGCGTCTCGTCGAGTGTCGTCGAATCACGTACCGTGTGGCGAAACGGCGCTGTAAAGGTTCGACGGCTATCGTAATCCGATCAACGATATGTCCCTTACGGTTTCTCTGGCAGTGAATAGGTAATCGCCGGAACGA
>DASSOA010000043.1:0-9966 GCA_035701115.1 Gammaproteobacteria bacterium | reverse complement strand
GTGGGAACACGAAGCGGCGCCCGGCAGCCTGATCTGGGAATCACGCTCGCTGGGGCGGTTATATGTACCGGCGCTTGCCGGCTATCCCTATTACCTGCTTCATCGCCTGCGCAAGTTTGCTCCGGACATAATCATCGGTGCATCGGATATTCCACATGTGGCGCTGGCAGCGTGGCTGACAAAACGCCTGGGCGTTCCGTACGCAGCGGACCTTTACGACAACTTCGAAGGCTTCGGCCAGGCACGTATTCCGGGAATGGTGTTGGCACTGCGGCGTTCGGTACGCAGCGCCGGGCTGGTGACGACGACCAGCGAGCCGTTGCGTAAGCTTGTACTTGAAATCTACCGGGCTCGCGGCGACGTAGTGGCAATGCCAAGCTCGATAGACAAAGCAATGTTTTACCCGCGCGATCGCTTTACATGCCGTACGGTACTGGGTTTACCTGTCGACGCGCGACTGATCGGTACTGCCGGCGGTCTACATGCCGACAAAGGCATC
This sequence comes from Gammaproteobacteria bacterium, assembly GCA_035701115.1. GTDB lineage: Bacteria > Pseudomonadota > Gammaproteobacteria > Natronospirales > REEB76 > DASSKW01. The sequence goes on along the minus strand of DASSOA010000043.1, from coordinate 9,467 downwards.
ACCATACTGTACGAAGCATGGCAAAAACTCGAGGCCGATCATCCCAACCTGCACTTGGTGCTTGCCGGACCGACGGACGATAGAATTCCGCTGCCTGTCGGCCCTCGCGTCCACTATCTGGGTGCTTTGCCGCATGATCAGATTCCCCAACTGTTCTGTGCGCTCGACGTAGGCATCATGTGCATTCCAGATACGCCGTTCGGCCGCTACTGCTTTCCGCAGAAAGCTTATGAAATGCTTGCCTGCAACCTGCCTGTAGTGACAGCCGAGCTCGGTGCGATGAAGACGCTATTTGCGAGTATGCCGCAATGCCTGTACCGCGTGGGTGACGGTAGGCACTTGGCGATGCAGGTCCTCGCCCAGCTCGCCAATCCGGTCGTTCCGACTGTTGAAATCACGGACTGGCAGGACCTTATCGCTGGGTTGGAACGACATCTACGCTCACTGATGGCCGCATAAGTCACCCGGCACCCCGAGCTTCAGCTACGATCTCAGTACTGGATTCCGTGAGATATCTTTTGGCTATTGTCTGACGTGAGACCCTCGATCAGCGACCGATAGCCGTCTGCAACGACATCCCAATCGTATCGTTCGGACACCCACAGTTGCCCATTCTCGGCCAGCGAAGCACTTAGCTGCTTATCGTTCATCAGTCGCAAAATTTTAGACGCCATGTCGCGGTAATCGCCTGCCTTGAACAGGAGTCCCGTCTCGCCGTCGATAACGACGTCCCGAACCGCCGGCAGATCGCTCGCTACCACTGGACACTTTGACGCCAGCGCTTCGGCAGCAACTAGACCAAGCCCTTCCGACAACGAAGGCATCACCACTATCGCTGCTCTCCGGTAGCGCACCATGACGTCTTCATGAGTCAGCGCTCCAAGAAATTGGACATGATTTCCGATGCCAAGACGCTCGGCCAGATCAACGAACACCGCCTCATCTGATCCGACACCGATAATATCCAAGGTCGTGTCGGGATATTTTTCCAATACCGCAGGCAATGCCTGAAGCAGATACTGGAGTCCTTTCTGCTTTATCAGCCGCCCGACGTACAGCAGGCCCTCCCGCGGCAACGGAGCACTCGTGCGCCCATCCACCAGCGAGTCAGAACTGATCCCCATCGGCAGGACGCTAATTTTGCGTGCTTCCGCACCAAGCTCTGCCGCGCGTGCGCGCATCGCATTGCTAACCACGGCCAGAGCATTAAAACGCCACAGCGCCCATCGCACCATTGTATGAAACAGCGATCCGCGCAACTCGCTCAGGTCGCTGCCGTGCGAAGTGCACAGAATTGGACATTTTTTCGCTGCTAAGAAACGCGCCAGTATCGCAGCTATGCCCTGCGGGACTATCCAATGCACATGCAAAATTGCGATGTCATGCCGACGCAACAATCTGAATGTCGCAAAAATTTCTGCGATGAAAAAGAAAGGAACCAAAAGGATACGGATCGGTTTTTCCTTCAGATTCTCCAGTATCCCGCTTCCGTACGCCAGAGACTGCCATCGGGCAATGAAGTACCGGAACCGGACGATTTCCAGTCCGCCAATGCGTTCACGTCGTTTCACGCCCGGCGCATGCGGCGCAAGAACCGTTACGCGAAATTCATCCGCCAGTCGTTCCGACAGATCAAATACGAACCGCGGCCCTTTGTCCCCGGCAAACCGTGGAAATGTACTGGTCAGAACGAGCAAGTGCGGCCGAGTATCGTCTGGCCGTCGTTCAGCGGTCACTGTCTTTATAGGTAAGCAACGTTATCTGTTCCGATACTAACCCGATCAGGAACACGAGTACGGAAGTGATGAACAACAGCGCCGACATGTTGGTGAACCGGTGCGATGTGAAAAACGTATAAAGATAATACCCGAGCCCGGTCACAAAGAAGAATGCACTGATCGGCAAAAAGATCTTTAGCGGCGAATAAAGCGTGCAGATTTTAAAAATGATCACGAAGAAACGCATGCCGTCTTTCAGGATTCTGACGTGGCTTTTGCCGTTACGTCTATCTGCCGTGATCGGTACATAACCGACCGTGTAGCCTGCTCTAAAGAAGCTCATCGTGATCGTCGTCGGATACGAAAAGCCATTCGGCAGCAGATGGAGGAACTTGCGGAATTTCGCGGCGCGGGCAGCGCGCAGGCCGGAAGTCAGATCCAGCACCGGTTTCTCGACCACCCAGCTCGCAAGCCGATTGTACATTGCGTTGGCGAGACCGCGGTGCACGCTCGCCTGTGACGACCAGGAACGCGCACCGACGGCCATGTCGTAGCGTTCATCGAGCTTTTTCAGAAGCGCCGCCACATCACCTTCCCGATGCTGCCCGTCGGCGTCCATGAAGACCAGTATTTCACCCTTGGCCGCGCGCGCGCCGGTCTTGACTGCGGCGCCATTACCCATGCTGTACGGGTGAATCAGCATACGTACGCCGTGGCGCGCGCACACTTCCGGAGTGGCGTCAGTGGAGCCGTCGTTGACCACGACGATCTCGGCGCCGGGCTGAGCCGCGCGCAGGCGGGGCAGCAGTTCATTCAGCGCTCCAGCCTCGTTCTTGGCCGGCAGAATGATGCTCACCGCCAACGGCTGCCTGCTTGCGGCCGTAGCAGTGGTCGGTTCCGATCGTGGCCTGGCGTCGTTTATTGTCGTTGTCGTGTCCATCCCTCAATGTCCCGCCGCCTCCTTGCCCGACGATGATTTTACTTCTCCCCGCAAGATGGGGCCCAAGGCATCACGAATGATAACCGAGTTGTGCGCCCGTGTAACCGCATCCCGCGCGACCCGCTGCGCTAGCGGCAGATCGCCCAGCTCGTAAGCGGCGAACTGCGAATAGCCCGCCAGCAGCTGCGCATCGGCGCCGGGATGGCTGAGCGCACTTATATAAACGGCCAGCATTTGTTGCGGCTGGCGCGGACACGGCCCCTTTATCTGGCACATAAGCACCGAATAGATCGCAGTACGATCTTCCGCGCTTGGGGGATGCTTCCGCAGTTTGTTGGCCATGCTTTGCCACCACGCATCGTCCGGCATCCGGCCGGTATGCCCGGCAATCATTATCAAGCCCTGCTCCGCCTGGACATCGGAATTGGGCAGCCGCATCGCGATGAGGAAGGCCTGCTTCGCCTTTTCCAGCAGTGCGGGTGATTTGCGACCATAGTCCGACACGATCACCAGCGCGCGGCCCAGTTCGTATTGCGCACGCGGTGATCGCGGGTGAAGCAGCGCTTCCGACGAGGCTAGCCGCAGCGGATTCGACCACTCGTGTGCACGTATCGCGGTGACGACCGCGGGCCATGCGATCAACACACAAAATGCGACGTACGCAGGCAGGCGCAGATTCACACGCCGGCTCAACTGCAGAATGATGGCGAAAACCGCCAGCAGCAGCCCGATCGATGCGAAATAATTGCGGTGCTCGAACACCAGCTCAAGGGGAATGATGGTGCCGGTGAGCACGTGCGCGGAAAAGAACCACAGCAACCCAAGCGCCACCAGCGGTGCACGGCGCAGACATCCGAACGCGGTGAAAAGCAGAACCACGATCCACCCGATGCATATTACTGTCGCAACCGGGTCGAACAAGCCTTTCGACACCGCGATGTCATCGTGGTAGAAGCTCAGCGCTTTCGGGCCGGGCAATACTGTCCAGCGCATGTAGTCCACCAGCACCCGGCTTTCCGTCAGCAGACGCTCTCCCAACGTAAACGGACGGGAACTGTAACCGCCATGGAGTACGTGTGGCAGCAGCCAGAACAGCCCGATCGCAACCGGAATTGCGGTCGCTACGGCGAAAAATGCGATGAGCGCGGGATTACGGCGACCACTACCGTCGCGAAATCCCAGCAGCGCCAGTTCGCAGATCAACGCATAAGTCGGTAACAGGATCGCCGTTTCCTTTGATCCCAGGCCGAGGACAACACCCCCCAGCAGTCCGCCAAGCATGCACGGCCAGGCTCTGCGCCGGTCGAACTGGCGCGTACGGCCGTGCAGGTAAAGCCACAGCCCGGCAAGCACGAATACTTGCGCCAGGCTGGTCATGCGTTGCACGACATAAAGCACGGCGGTGAGATTGATTGGTGCCAGCAGCCATGCTCCGGTCACCAGCGCCGCCAGCAGATCGGCCGCCTGCGCGCTTAGGCAGCGCCCGGAGCTATCTGCGCGCCGCCATAAAGACAGCAGCTTGCGCAGCACCATGAACAGCAAGATGCCGTTGAGCAGATGAATACACAGATTGGTGAGCTTGAACCAGAACGGATCCAAGCCGGTGAAGTAATAGTTGACGGCGAAACTGAGCATTGCCAGCGGACGCCGCAACACTGGGGAGGGGGAGGCCATGCTCGCGGCATGCCAGTTGGCCAGCGTCGGCTGGCTGACGTGCACTGCCTGGTTGTCTACGATGTTGGGATAATCGTCGAAAAAATACCCGCCATGCAGCCCGGACCAGTACACGATGCCGGTCACGAAAAGCAACAGAAGCAGCAACGCCGGTGCCGTCAACGCGGAGCGACGTGCCCTTGCGTTATTGACGATTACGCCAGGAACTGGCATGGACACATCGTCTCCATCAGATTGCGCTGCACATGGTAATTACGGCAACTTCCGCAGCATGGCTTTTCTTCTCCGCCAAAACCGAAATCACAGCAGGCAAAACCGCTCGTTCTACCCGCCGTCGCATGCTTTCTTCTCAATGAGCGAAAGGGACGATGGTCGTTTTGTTCAGACGCCGCCCACCACCCCGTCCGCTTCGCGGCCACCTCGCCTCAATAAGGCGGGGAGAGTTCATGTGTCTATTCACCACTTCGATCTTTATCCCCTCCTGTTTTTAAGGAGGGGACGGAGCGAAGCGGGAGGGGTGGTTGCATTCTTGTTCCCGCCAAATTTTTATCTTATTGCAATGTCTTGACGTCACGACTCCCCAACTCCGCTGGGCAGCCCTGCGGCATCTTCTGCTTGGCATCATGCAGTAACTGTGCCCGGATATGATCGATTTCATGTGGCCAGTACCCTTGACGCTGCAACAGCCATTCGTGGATGCGAGCCATGCCGAAACGTGGACGAGCCCGTTTTCCACGCAGGCTGGAGAAAAGTTCCAGATGGGCAAGCCCGGCGCAGGGAAATCCAGCGGAACCAAGGATTGCGGCCTGTTCGAGCGCGGCCTCCGGTCGCACTTCGGCGTGCAGTGCGGCATTGAAATCGTACAATGCCATGGGCACGTCGCCCTGGGCCAGCGCCAGCCGACCCTGAATGTTGAATAGATCTTGGCGGTGGCCAGCAACGCTGGCGATCCCGGGATTTTTCCATGCGGCATCGATCAACGTTCGCAGGCTGTGGAAATTAAATCCGGCACAGCTTCCGCTTTTCGCAAGATTAACCGCCTTACGAAACCATTTGAAAAGCAGGCCGGTTCCTTTTCGGGTCGTCTGCAGGCTGTGGGCGGCCAGAGCCAGATCGGTCGCGTCGATGGACCCCTGCATGCAGCGCGCACTTACCAGATTCATCGTCAGTTGCGGATCGTCCGGATGTTCGGGAATGATTCGTCTCAAGCGCTGTTCAGCCTCGGCGGCTCGGCCAAGATGCATCTCGAACTGTGAGGCGTCGGCAGCAGCGCGATCGGAGTTCGGATTGAGTGCGGCCCACAGCAACGCCTGCTCGGTTCCGTTGCCCCACACCGTACTGCGCAGATGCGTCATGCCGGCCAGCATTAGGACGACAGCAATGACGGCAATCACCCGTGGGCGGAGCCGCTTGCCCGGCGCAACAAACAGCGCCGCCAACGGCCAGAACATTAGCAGCGCCGGCAGGTAATTGCGATGCTCGTAATAGAGTTCAAGGGCAATGACGCTGGATTCGAGCAACTGACCAGCGAAATAAAACAGGATCGCCGCTGCAATCAACGGGAACCGGCGGCGCCATGCCAGCGCGGCCAGGGGAAGCAAAATAACGGCGAGGAGCGCCGGCAGCGTCGTCCACGGATGAAAAATGTCCGTGGATGCCGCGATCTGATCATTGAACAGGCCGCTGGTATAGGGGTGCGGCAGCCACAGCAGACGCAGGTAATCCAGCAGCACCCGCGGCTCGGTCAGCAGACGCTGGCCATAACTCCACGGGCGCTCGGTTGGTATGGTGCCCAGATCCCACGGAGTGACGTGCACCAAGTAGCCAAGCAGCATGCACGTTGGGAGCACCAGCACCACCCCGCGCAACCAGTTCAACGCCCACTTGGCATGAGCAGACGGCTTTTTCAATACGGTCGCTTCAAGCGTAAACGCCAGCAACGGCAGCAGCGCCCCGTTGGCCTTGCTCAAGACTGCCAGGACAGTTGCAAGACCGATACTGATTGCAGCGATCGTAGCGCCGCGTTTTACGTGCCCATCCAGCAGCCGGTCACGACCGCGAATATAGCCGGTCAATCCCAGCAACACGAACGTCGCCGGCAGCATTGCTTCGCGCTGCACGATGTACAGCGTGGTGGAAACGAACAGAGGATGCAGCAGCCACAATCCCGCACCAAATATAGCCGCCCAGCGGGCATGGGATTCCTCAAAGTCGCATTGTCGCCCCAGTATTAAGAGCAACCAGGCGAGTAATGCTCCGTTGATCAGATGCAGCAGCAGATTTGTAAGCTTGAATGGATAGGGGTTGGCGGGCCAGTTGTGGGCGTCGATCAGAAAGCTGGCAAGCGCCACCGGCCGGCCAGTGGGGTCCGCCTTGCCACTAGTCAGATAACGTGTCAGCGTAGTGAAGTTGTCGACCGGACCGTAAGCTCCAAGCGCCGGCAGATTGGCATAATCGTCAAATATGAAACTGCCATTAAGCCCGGGCCGATAGGCCCAGTACGCGAGTAACAGGAACGTCAGAAAAACCAGAATGGAGCGTTTCATGAACATAAAAAAGGGGCCGCTACGCGGCCCCTAGTAAATACATCGGTCTTACTTTATAGCACGATCAAGCATCAGCGGCACGAAGACGGAAGATACTTGGTAGACAGCCCGGTACTATGCAAGCAATTCCAAGCGAGGCTCCCGCCTTTGCTGACAGGCGATAGAGTAATGGTTTGGGTATTAATTTTCACATTGGCTTTCTGCGGAGCCGCGTCACTATAGGTCGCTACGATTTGGCCACTGCTATTAACCTCAACCTGGGAAACGTAAGACCCCTGAATGCTTCCCGCCGGAGACAATCCGGCAGATGCATTACTTGCCGGGAACCTTCCGAAATTATTATAAAACTCCGCCACGGCTGTCTTGGCGCCGTCTGTCAGGGCGAATCCTTCCGACACTTGCGCGCGGATGGTGTAGTCCTGATAAGCCGGTATTGCGATCGCGGCCAGAATCCCGATGATCGCAACCACGATCATCAGTTCGATCAGTGTAAAGCCCTGTTGCATCTTATTCATTACCTTCTCCCTATTGGAAATTGGAATCCCGTAACCACATCTCAGCGAAATGCCAGAGTGCTGCGCTTGCATGAGCAAAAGGCGTGCCATGCCATGACCGAAACGGTGATTCAAGATTGTGGATAAATTAGAATCCGTCGTTTAATCAATGTCAGACAACAGATGTCTGAAACCTCTTTATTACGCACCGATGTGGCTTGCATCACGATGCCATTTTGGGTGGCCAACCATGGCGGATCGAGCTGCTCGCTGTTTGCGTGCCCCCTTCCGGCAGGGAGTGACGTTGCCCGGCAATTATTTTGCGAATGCAGCAATTTCGCGTATTTGATGTCCGCATAGCTGCCGACAAATTTTCGACGTGCGTTTGTCTTTTCAACGGGCCGGATGATCGGTGCGGATTGAGAAGGTCTGTTTTCCAAATGCCATCTGCCGCTCCGTGCGTCGGTTAACCGTGCGTGGTAGCGACGAGGTATATGGTCGGGAATTTTTCTTGCCAAACGGGAACAGGTCGGAGTGCAGCGTGAGAGGTAGTCGGTTCTTCTAGCACCGCCCACCGCCCCGTCCGCCTTCGCGGACGCCCCGCCTCGATAAGGCGGGGAGAATCGTGCTTTGTTAATTGTACGGGGCTGTGAGAGCGGGCACATGGGCTTACGGATTTTTCTCCCCGGTTGAGGAAGGGATGAAGTGTACGAGAGGTTGTTGGTTTTTCTGGCACCGCCCACTACCCCGTCGGCTGCGCCGCCACCCCGCCTCGATAAGGCGGGAAATACCGGATTTGATCACACGCGGGAAATTATTTTTCCGGCGGGGGCACGTATCCCGGAATTTTTGTAACGTCCACGTCGTCGATCTGTTCGGGATCGAGGGATTGTTCGGCGTATTTCTGGTAGATCTTGTGCCACATGAAGATATCAAAAAGGTCCGGATCGATATGGCCGTCGAGTTTCATTCGGCCCAGGATCATCAGCGACTCGGTCAGCGTTTTGCCTTTTTTGTAAGGCCGGTCGCGGGCGGTGAGGGCTTCGAAGATGTCGGCGATGCCCATTACGCGCGCCTGCACTGACATCTGGTCGCGCGTGAGGCCGCGTGGATAGCCTTTGCCGTCCACGCGTTCGTGGTGGCCGCCGGCGTACTCGGGCACGTTCTTCAGATGCCGGGGCCATGGCAGCGACTCCAGCATCTGGATTGTGACCTCGATGTGGTGATTGATGATCTGCCGTTCCGCGGTGGTCAGCGTGCCGGCGCGAATCGTGAGATTTTCGACTTCATCGGCCGTCAGCGCGTCGCCGCTTGCTCCATCGGAGTTGCGCCAGCGGTACGTTTCGGCGATCTGGCGTACGCGCTGCTGATCGTCCTCCGACATCGCTTCGACGCCGAGATTGGCGACGTGCAGAAATTCGCGGTCTGCATTGATCTGCGCCAGCCGCGCGGCGAGCGCATCGCCGTCCGGTCGCGGCAATGCGTCGTGACCGAGCGCGGACAGCTGCGCCCGCAGCGCCGCAATTTCGGCATCACGCTTGAGCACCTCGAAGCGCGTATCGAGCAGCTCGATGCGGTCGAAAATGGTCTGCAGCTTGGTCGCCTTGTCGACCACGTGCACCGGCGTGGTGACCTTGCCGCAATCGTGGAGCAGCCCCGCGATCTTCAGCTCGTAGCGGTCTTCGTCGGTCATTTCGAAGTCCTTGAGCGGCCCGCATTGCGTGTCGTTGACGGCCTCGGCCAGCATCATCGTCAGCGTGGGCACCCGCTGGCAGTGACCGCCGGTGTACGGAGACTTGTCATCGATCGCGGCGTTGATCAGCTTGATGAACGACTCGAACAGCGCCTGCAGATGGTCGATCAGCAAGCGGCTGGTGATGGCGATCGCTGCCTGCGACGCCAGCGATTCGGTGAGCTGCTGGTCGGTTTTTGAAAACGCGATGATTTCGCCGGTGCGGCGGTCCTTGGCATTGATCAGTTGCAGCACCCCGATGATTTCGTTCTCGTGATTCTTCATCGGAATGGTCAGGAACGACTTCGAGCGGTAGCCGGTCTTGCTGTCGATATTGCGGGTACCGGAGAAATCGAATCCTTC
>DASSOA010000042.1:0-2387 GCA_035701115.1 Gammaproteobacteria bacterium | reverse complement strand
CGGCGATCTTCGGCATCATGGCGGTGCTGTTCACGGCGCGCATGTACAACCCGGAAATCGCAGTACCGGCGGCCAATGTCATGGTGTCGTTTCCCGGCGCCAACTCCCAGGAAGTCCAGAACCAGGTCGTCAAGCCGCTCGAAGCACTGATGGCGGCATTGCCCGGCGTGGATCATACCTATGGTTATGCGGTCGACGACATGGGCGTGGTCACCGTGCAGTTCAAGGTTGGCGAGGACGAAGAAAAGAGCCTGGTCAAACTCTACAATCAGATCAATCGCAACATTGATCGCCTGCCGCCCGGCGTCAGTCAGCCGCTGGTGAAATCCATCGGCATCAACGATGCACCGGTGGTGACCATCACCCTGAGTTCCGGCAGTCTCACACCGCAGGAACTGCGTGACGTTGCGGCGCGCCTGCTGGAGCCGCTGCGTGCGCTGCCGGACATCGGCAATTCCGAGATCGTGGGCGGCACACCGCGCACCGTGACCGCCTACATTGACCCCGGCAAGCTGGCGTCCACCGGGCTTGCACTCGATGCCGTCGAAGGCCAGCTCGCCGCAGCCAATGTGTCGCTGGGCGGCAGCGAACTGGTGAGCGGCAATCGCGAAGCGGCGGTGCGTGTCTCCGGCGTGCTCGGCGATGCGCAGGATGTCGGTAACGTCATCATCGGCACGCCCAACGGCAAACCCGTCTTCCTGAAGGACGTTGCGCGCATCGTGGATGGACCGAAGGAACCCGAACAGTATTCGTTCATCGGCTTCGGACCCGGCACCTCGGCAACAGCGACGTCAACCTCGCTGCAACCGGCCGTTACACTCAGCATAGACAAGCGTGCCGGCGCCAACTCCGTGACGCTCGCCAACGCCGTGCTTGCAAAACTCAACGAATTGAAACTGCGGGCGATTCCGCAAGGCGTGCAGGTAACCGTCACGCGCGATGATGGCGCCAAGGCAGACGACGCGGTCAACACTCTGATCGAACACCTCGGCATCGCAGTCATTTCGGTCGCGGTGATCCTGCTCTTGTTCCTGGGCTGGCGCGAAGCCTCCATCGTGACGTTGACCGTGCCGCTGGTGCTGGGTGTGGTGCTCGGTGTCGGCTGGCTGATCGGCCAGACCATCAATCGCATTACCCTGTTTGCGCTGATTCTGTCGCTGGGTCTCCTGGTGGACGACGCCATTGTCGTCATCGAGAACATTCACCGCCGTCTGCATCAACGCGGCACGCATCGCTTCCATGAACGCCTGATATTTGCGACCAACGAAATCGGCCGGCCGACCAATATCGCCACGCTGGCGGTGATTCTCGCGTTCATTCCGATGGCGTTCGTGAGCGGCATGATGGGACCGTTCATGCGCCCGATCCCGATCAATGCACCGGTGGCGATGATCGTGTCGCTGGCGACGGCGTACATCGTGGTGCCATGGGTGGCGGGGCGCTGGTTACGCGGCAAAGCCGCGGCCGTGATGCGGGAAGTTCGTGCACCGACACTCGAGGAACGCGGACACGCAAAGCAGGACCGTTTGCGTCATCTGTATCTCATGGTGATGAACCCGCTGATGGGTTCGTCGCGGCGCCGGCGCTGGTTTGTTGCCGGCGTGGCGGGACTGCTGGTGCTCGCGATGCTGCAGCCGATGTGGCAGTTCATCCGGCCGCGCGGCATGGACGGGCCGGTGAGTCTCGGCGGTGTTGCACTCAAGATGCTGCCCGACGACAACACCAATACGTTTCTGATTGAAGTGGATACGGTGGCCGGCACGCCGCTGGTGATTACCGACGAAGTCACGCGCCGGGTGGCCGCATTGCTGGGCCGCACCCGCTACGTGCATGATTTTCAGGCGTTCATGGCGACACCCGCACCACCCGATTTCGCCGCGCTGGTGCGCGGCGACACGATTCGTGGCGGCCACGATTTCGCCCAAATCCGGGTCAACCTGGTGCCGAAGGGCAAACGTCCGCCATCACACAGGATCGCTCAGGAACTGGAGCCGGATCTGGCGAAGATCGCAGCGGATTATCCCGGCGCGCGCATCAAACTCTACGAAACACCTCCCGGTCCGCCGGTGCGCGCCCAGGTACTCGCGAATCTGTATGGTCCCGATTACAACAAGCTGCGCGAAGATGCCGCGTATGTACGCGATGCCTTCAGTCACACGTACGGCATGATCAACGTTGACGATTCGGTGACGGGCGATGCGGAGGAATACCGTCTGGTCGTCGAGCCCGCGCGTGCGGCGCTGGCGGGTGTGCAGGCCAGCGACGTCGCACGTACGCTGCATGATTATCTTGCCGGTTTCGATATCGGCATGCTGCATGACAACGACGCGCGCGAGCCGGTCGCCGTGCGTGTGCGGCTTCCGCAGGGTGACCGCGGATTCATCCGC
>DASSOA010000041.1:0-4354 GCA_035701115.1 Gammaproteobacteria bacterium | reverse complement strand
GGTCAACACCCTTAAAATGCTGGAAAGAACTGCTGAATCGCCTGTTGCGGCAGCGACGGCATCCGGACGCGGGCTAACTGAATCAAAAGCGGCGCAGCGATCGCTCACGCTGCGTCCTTGTGGTGATTTGTCGTGCAAATGAAGCCCAAGCAAGTATTCCAGTCCGGATCAGCGTCGCCAGGGCGACGAACCTAACTACAATCAAATCGGGTTGTGCTTTGACCACCGACTGCGTGCAATGCACTCGCCAAAGCCATTTGCAGCCGATCTTCGAGATTCATCAGCTGTTTCCGCGGGAGGGTGACTCGATCCGACCAGCATGTTTCATTGTCCCGTGGATTGATCAGTTCTACATCCACTCGCAATGCGCCACCCATCTGTTCGATCGAGCCGCGAACGATCCCGTTTACCGTCCGCATGTGATAGTGGGGGTCGGTGGGATCATCTGCCAGATCAATAACGTGCACGTCGTGAAGCTGGCTTAGTGAAGTCACCACGCTTTGAGTAATGGCCGAGCTGAGATCGGCATTGTGAGGAGGTGTGATGACACTTGAGAATCGGGCGACGGCAATAGTCAGTACCGGCAGCGGCTTGTTGTACGCTTCGCTGAGGCGGATGCCGAACATGATCATCACAATCAAGGCGAGAATGGCCGCACTGGTGGCAACGATGCCGGCCGGCGACCACAGGGGCGGGCGCGGTGTCCGTGAAAGTGGAGTAGGCAACAGGCTGCACTCACTGTCCCATAGCTGCGCCTTCAACATGCAGCGCGCTTCGCGCAGATGCCGGCGGTAACTGCTCCAGCTCAGATATAAAGCATCGGAGACCTCGCGCTGGCGCCGCTTTGGTTCGACATAGGTGTGCCTCAGAATCTGTTCACAGCGTTGGTATTTCGGATTGCGGCCGATCGCAGTGGTTGCTTCGCTGATGATTAGACGCAACGCTTGCGCGGGTGACTGCTGCGGGTTGAGCGCGCGCTGTCTGGCCACTAGCCGGGATTGTGTTAGCGGATTGCCGGATAAATGGTCGAGTCGGTTGAAATTGCGCAGGGCGTGTAGCAGGGCGGTATCGAACGCAGATTCATCTGCGGAAGTCGGCCGGGCAGCGACTTGCTGCAAACCGGCGTTGCCCCTTTCTTGCATTGTTATTCTCACTGGGTAATGTCTGGTCACGCCCGTAAAGCCCTTTACATAAAATATGCCTAAGCCCCAGGGCTGTCAATCCAGGTCCTACACCTGCTTACCGGCATGGATTTCCGCGCCATTTAGCACTTTTTGAGCATTTTTCAGGACAGGAATCACGCCGCTGACGCGTCACGCCGGCATGACTCTTGACTTAAATTTAGGTTACCGCCTGCGTATGAGGCCGGCGAAATCATCTCGCGTTCGTACGTAACAGCAAAGAAGGGGTCAGTATCATGAGCATACGAAATGAATGGGGTGTCCTTGCTGCCGTTTGCTGCTTCTGGTTGCTGGCACCGTGTGCCATGGCCGATGACGCCAGCAGCACTCAACCCGCGCAGGACCAGACTCAAACCCAGGAGCAGGCCCCAGCGCCGGATCTGCTCTATACCAATGCCGGCCTTCTGGTCGGCGGTATGAATTCTTCTGCCAACTACGGCGGTGGCAGTTCGAGTTCCAGTTCTTTTTACATGCTGGGGGTCGACGGCGATTACGGCTTCGATAAGCTGTTTCCGGGCGGACAATATCTCAACGTCGGCGGCAGCATAATCGGCGGCACAGATTCCGGTTATGACGTCGGCTTTACGGGCGTGACGGCCGGAGTCGGCGGCCACTACGAATTCGAGCCATCAACCGCTGGAGTGGACCTTGGCAAGATTTCGGCCTTCGCGATGTTGGTCGAACAATATAACTACCTGACGGTCGCCCTGCCGACATACACCTATAACGGCCAGACCTATGGCGGTGGTAATTCATCATCCAGCAGCAGTAGCAGTGCGATAGAGTATGGCGTTAAATGGATGATCCTGAATGCCTATGAATGGGACTTCTACGGGGTTAACGGCAGCAGCAGTTCGTCTTCCGGTTCCCAATCCCCGATAGGCGGAAACAGCCTCAACCTGAAATTCAAGTGGCTGATGGAGCCAAAACCTGATAGCCCGTACCTTGGTGTCTATTACTCACATCAGAGCCAGACCGGCGTGAACTCCGACTCGTTGATGGTGATTGGCGGGTATATCTGGTAACGGCCATGCATCTACGCGGGTGTCAGGCATGGTCAGGTGCGAACGCGAGCCCCAACGTCGGGCGGCAGTGCGCATAACCTATGTAAGGCCGCCGGTTGAGGATTTGGCCAAAGAACCCGGGCTCTGGGCTGGCGTCGGCACTCACTAAAGGCTGCTGTTTTGAACCGCCTTATTTGGACCGGATTCCGGCTTTTGCCGGAACGTGAGGGCCAGTGTTGATGGCTGGAGCCCGGCTCAGTGTTTCGGAGGGCTCATCTCAGCAAAGCTTTGTGCAGCGAGGTCCTGTTCGTACGCATCCATGGCGGCAAGCAGTATCGCTTTAAGCGCGGAGAAATCGGCAGGGATAGTGTTTTCGACAGGCTGTACGCCGGGATCGTTCTTTGCCTGTTTCGCATTACGCAAATTGCCCCGCAGCCAGTCGTAACCCAGGGCGTGGCTGGTTTGCCAATTGAAGAGCTGCGTGTATGTGAGATTGTGATGTTTCACAAGCGCGACGATGTCGAACAGGTCGCGGGTGGTAATGCGGGTGGCCAGGAGCAGACTTTTCATCAAGGCCAGGCTGTCCAGGTCCAATACACGTATGTGGCCGGTCTTCAGGCCGGGCACCGGAACACTGGGTTTATCCAACACGGACTCATTGAGCGTGCGCGGATATTCCGGGATGAAAAAGCTGAGCTTGGTACCGCCGACGTTGTAGTCCTGTTGCGCATCTTCCAGATCCAGGCCGGCATTTTCAAAGTCGCTGCGCTCGGCGGCATGCGGATATTTGCTGACCGTGAATGTGTTGGGATCGAGATTGCGAATGATCGCTTGTATGGCCGCACGATTAAGACGCGGGCCTTCCATCGCAAAGTCGAGGTCTTCGCTCAGGCGGTGCTTCAAGCGCAACGCCAGTGCGGTACCGCCGACGAGCGTGAAAGGCTCGATGGCAGGCATGTCGCGCAGTACGCGAAACAGCACTTCAGTTCTGGCGGGCAGCGCGATCATGACCTATCCGCAGGTTTTGCAGCAGATGCTGGGCGTCGGCGCGGGCGCTCGGGTTCCAGTCGCTATCACCAGCCAACTCACGCGCGGCTTGTTCGACACGAACCAGGCCGAAGCGCCGGCTGGCATCGAGCAGACCGGAGAACGAGGGTTGCATGAGCAGGGCGGCGAGCTCTGTTTCAACCGGAACATTTCCATCCGGCCGGCTCCAGGTGAGTGGGAAAGGTGGGGGCAGGGCAATCTTTTTGGGGGTGGGCGTTTTGGTTTTATACACACCTTTCTTTTCAGGCGGGTTGCTTTTTGTACTCATCCGGATGTGCGAACGCAGGAAACTCGCGAAATCCTTTTCGTTAAGGGGCCCTTCTGTGAGGGCGAGATAATGCGTGAATAAATCCAGATCGTCTGCCTCAAGCGTGGCGTGATTCAATTCCAGGAAGGTCTCGCAAGAAACCGCAGCGGTACGCTTGTTACCGTCTAGAAATGGGCGATTGCGGGCAAGCCCAAAGGCAAGGCTGGATGCCAGGTCGGCCAGATCCGGAGCCGGGTCGCTGTTGGCAACTAATTGTGGAAGCATGGACAAGCACGAATCCAGCACGGCTTCATCGCGCACACCGGCTCTACCACCAAACTCGGCGAGCTGACGATTGTGGATCGCTAGCACCAGTGCTTTTTCCAGCCAGACAGTCATGACTTTCTCAACCGTCGCCAAGTTTGCGGAGCATGCTGCGCTCCTTGCGCAACACTCGTTCGGCGACCTGTATCTGTTCGGCAAATGACGAATCGAAGGGGGTGAGCTTGATACCGTCCGGGAGTTCAGTGGCGTAGAGGGCATCACCCTTGTCCACCCGCAGTCGGGCAAGCAATTCCCTGGGTAGGATGACGCCGGCCGAATTGCCGATCGTGGTGATTTTGAGTTTCATGGGTGGCCTCCCAGGAACGTTATAACGGATGTTATATCATATAAAGGAATGGGGATACCAGAGTGTCCAGGCTGTGAATTGGACGGTGTGGAGCCTGCCCGAATTGGACTGGATTCCGGATCAGGTCCGGGTTGGGATTACGGAATTGATAAAGCCCTCGCTGAATTGGACTGGATCCCGGTATTCACCGGGATGACAGAGCGATGGCTGTTGGTCACGAGGCAGCCTGATAGGCCTTTTGCCG
>DASSOA010000040.1:0-35478 GCA_035701115.1 Gammaproteobacteria bacterium | reverse complement strand
CGCGGCAAGCTTGCGAATGCCTTCGCGGTCCATGGTGAGGCGCGCCGCGCGCGCGGTCGGGATCACCGTCCAGCCTTCCTGCTCAAGTTCGAGCAAGGTGGGCGTGGCGATCGCCTCGATCTCCGGCACGATGTAGTGCGGTTTTTCCAGTTCCACCAGGCGGCGGATTTCCGCGCCGTCGAGCATGTTGATCACATGATGACGATGTGCCACCTGCATGGCCGGTGCGTTCGCATAACGGTCCACGGCAACCGTCTCCACGCCAAAACGCTGCAATTCAATGATGACTTCCTTGCCGAGTTCGCCCGAGCCGAGCAGCATGACGCGGGTCGCGTTGGGGGTTAATGGGGTACCGATCTTTATCATTTTATAACTTCCACATCATCTGACTAATAGGGGGCAGCCGGGTCACAAGCTGCATCATAGTTCAGTGATTTTATTGAATACTTGCCTACACCAGTTAATATAATGTCGTACTTAAGGAGTTTTCCGCACAGTACAATTGTTCCAATTGCAACGCGCAATGTATAAGGATGAGTGGATACGATCATTGGGGGTTTGAAAACCCCTTGCATTGGGATAATTTCTCTTCGAGAAATAATTCGACGATTTCCAGTTTTTCTATTAACTTCTATCCATTCGACAACCAGTATTGTTTGCACTTCCTCCGAGCCGGCTTGATACATGGAATAGCGCAGAACCCCTGAATCATGACCATCTCGCCAGGAACCGAATACTTGTCGCTTTACTAGAGTTTCCGGATTAATCCTCGGGTCATGGTACGTCTCTGAGTATGCCGTTGGACAACACAATAACGTTATCAGTACTGCTATCCAATAGATGAGTGCACCATATGAATTTTTCATTCATGTCCCTCTGAGTAATCGTTCTTCGCTATATTCCAGATCTTCCGGCGTTCCCCACAGCACCACCACGTCACCTTCCTTGAGCACGGTTTCCGGTGAGGGCTGCCGTCCCACCACGCCTTCGCGGCGCAATGCGGTGACCACCACACCGGCGTCCTTGAGATTGAGTTCGCCGATACGGTGATCGATGGCGAAAGCGCCTTTGTCGAGCGTTACGGTATAAAGCTGCTCGCGGAACGCATGTGACGGGTTGATCGGCAAGGCATCCTGACCGCGGAACACGCTGCGCAGCAGGCTGTAACGCTGGCTGCGTACTTCCTGGATCTTGCGCAGTATCTTGCCCATCGGCATGCCGAGCAGATGCAAGAGGTGCGATGCCACCATCAAGCTCGATTCCATGGTTTCCGGAATCACTTCGGTGGCTCCGGCTTCCATCAGCTTGTCGAGATCGGTGTCGTCGCGGGTGCGCACCAGCACCGGGATGTCCGGACGAATTTCCTTCACGTGGCGCAGAATCTTGAGCGCGGTAGGCACCTGGAAGTAGCTGATCACGACGGCACGCGCGTGTTCGAGACCGGCGGCCTTGAGAATGTCGGGATTGGTGCCGTCACCGTAGTAAACCGGATCACCAGCCTCGCGCGCGCGCTTGACGCGCAGCGGGTCGAGGTCGAGCGCGACGAAGGCGTAATTTTCCTGTTCGAGAAATCGCGCCACGTTCTGCCCGACACGGCCATACCCGACGATCAACACATGGTCTTCATTGTGTATCTGGTGCGGCCCGATGTCGTGTTGCAGGCGGTCACGTTCGCCGGCGTGGTTTTCCGGAAAAATGCGCGTCGCGACCGCGTGGTTGATGCGAATCAGCAAAGGACTGACGATCATGCTGACGACGATGACCGCGAGACCGAATTCCGCAATCGGTGCGCGGATGACGCTGGCTGAGATACCGAGTGCCAGCAACGCAAATCCGAATTCACCGCCCTGGGCGAGCACCAGACCGGTGCGCAGCGAGGTGGCACGATCGTTGCCGAGCAGATAACTGAGACTCGCAATCAATGCGGTCTTGAAGACCAGCAGCAGCGATACGGTAATCAGCAGCAGCCACCAGTGGCGCAGTACGGTATGCGGATTGAGCAGCATGCCGACCGTAATAAAGAAGAGTCCGAGCAGCAGGTCGCGGAACGGCCGGATATCCGCTTCGACCTGGTGCCGGAATTCGGTTTCCGCGAGCATCATGCCCGCAAGGAATGCGCCGAGCGCCAGCGACAGCCCCATTTCCGCGGTGCTCCACGCGGCGATCAGCGTCACGAACAGGGCCGCAATCGTAAACAGTTCGGCGCTGCGCGCGCTGGCGATCTGGTGAAACGCCGGGCGCAATACCCAGCGGCCGAACCCGAGGATCACCACCACCACCAGCAGGCCCTTGAAGAAGGCCCAGGCAAGATCCCCCGCAATGGCGGTACCGCTGCCATGCGTCAGTGCCGGAATCAGGATCAGGAACGGCACCACGGCCAGGTCCTGGAACAGCAGCACCGCCACGGCGAGCCGGCCGTGCTGCAGACCCAGTTCCGTCTGTTCGGCAAGCTGTTTGACGACGATCGCGGTGGACGACATCGCGAAGGCGCCGCCCAGCACGATCGCAACCGGGATGCGGGTCCCCAGCAACCAGGCCACCAGTGCGGTGCCGAGCGTGGTCAGCAGCACCTGCGCGCCGCCCAGCACGAACACCGCCTTGCGCATGACAATCAGCCGCGGCAGCGAGAATTCGAGCCCCAGCGTAAACAGCAGAAACACCACGCCGAATTCCGCCAGTTCCCGGGTATCGCCGCTGTCGGGAATCCAGGCCAAGCCATGCGGCCCCACCAGCAGGCCGGTGAACAGGTAGGCGAGCACGGCCGGCAGGCGCAGGCGCCGCAACGCGGCAACCACCACGATCGCCATCGCCAGCAGAATCAGTATGGAGCGCAGCGCGGTGTGTTCCATGCCACCCGAAACCTGTCAAAATCCCCGTCAGCGCATCATAGCAAGGCGGCTCAAGACAGGGCCACGGCGCCTTGGGCGGATTCGGCCGCTCAGCGGTGGAGTGTTGGGCGTGGTGCTGCATGAGCCCATGTCATCAACCTCATGACCTTGCCCGATCCAGCCTGGTGATCGAGGCGGGCCGATACGTTCAGCGGTGCCGATCCGCGCGGTCTGAACCGGTTCAATTCGGACACTGATTACCCTTTTGGGTGTCGCAGGTATCAATGCATGTTCAAGCAAGCGCTTTTGTACGTGATGATCGGCGCGGTGATTGGCGGACTTTCAGGCTGCGACAACGGCAAAGGCAGCGCAGCGGCGTCGGACGCGTGCCGGGCAACCAACAGCCATAACTGTGTCATGGACGACGTGGCCTATGGCGCGGGCGTATTCGTCGCGGTCGGTCAGGGCGGGCCGACATCGAGATTGGGCAGTCCCGGACCCTGGGTTGAAGTCAGTACCGATGGCATCAACTGGAAGCCGATGGATGCCGGTTACACGAGCAGCGTCAGCGTACTTTCCTCGATTGTCTATGGCACGAACGGATTCGTGGCAACCGACGGCCAGCGCGTGATCTTCAGTGTGGATGGCCAGAACTGGACAAGCGACAAGCTGAGCGCACAGCCGGGCGAGATTGCGACTGTCGGGTATGACGGAAGCCGCTATATCCTCTACACGTCGGATACGACGCCCGCCTCGCCCTGGATGGTGAGTGACAACGGAGTGGATTGGAAGAATTACGGGACAATCGTTGACACGACCTCCACCGCAGGCGGGACACCCACCAGCATTGTCAACGTAAACAGCACGTATTACGCAATCTGGCAGGGTAATGACCTCACTGCTCCGAATTACCTCACTGCCACCTCGTCAGACGGACTGGTGTGGACGCCGCGCAATCCCGCGTTGGATTCGACCACCGCAATGGCGCAACTGCTGTATGCAAACAAGAACTTCATTGCGTTTGGTTCGGACAGTTCTAACAGTGTATCGGTCAACACCAATGTCACCTGGGGTCTGGTTGCGCAGGGAACCGATTTCAACAAGCTGACCCTGAGCAAACCCGTTACGGTATCCGGGCAAAACTACGCGTTCAGCAAAGGCGCGTACAACGGTCAAATTTACGTGGGGATCGGGATATCGGGCGCGTTTCAGAGTTCTGACGCGATCAACTGGACACAAGCCGATCTTTCCGGCGCGATGTCGGCGAACAGCCAATGCCAGAGTTCGACCAGCACCGGCACGGTGCCGTGCATTGCGACAGTCGGGATTGCCGCGGCGCCGGGCGGTTCGTTTGTCATTGTTGGCGGCGCCGGAGGCCAGGGTGCCGAGAGTACGGATGGCGTGAATTGGGTCAGCAGTCATCTATAGACAAACAGACACACTGCCGGACACGCAGGGTAACGGATGTCCGAAAACGGAGGCCGTCATGAAAAAACCAGTCATTGCCTTGCTGCTGCTTGGACTTGCTTTTATCGCAAGCAACGCTCAGGCCGCCGGAGTCCGGTGCGCCGCCGACAACGGCGGCATCACGCTACCTTCGGGATTTTGCGCGAGTGTGTTCGCGGACAACCTGGGTGTTGCGCGACACCTCGCTGTCAACAGCAATGGGGATGTTTATGTCGCACTGCAGCGGCCCGAGGACGGCAACGGCATCGTTGCGTTGCGCGATACCAATGGAGACGGCCGAGCGGATGTGACCAAATACTTCGGCTCGGTCAGCGGCACCGGAATCGCAATTCACTCCGGTTATCTTTATTTCGCGACCAACACCGAAATCGTGCGCTACAAGCTCGTGCCGGGTCAGCTGCTTCCGCAATCCCGACCGGAGACCGTGGTGCGCGGGTTTCCCGAGCAGGACGAACATTCCGCCAAGACCATGGCGTTCGATGACGCGGGACATCTGTACGTCAACGTCGGTGCGCCGTCCAATTCCTGTCAGAAGGAAGACCGCTCACCGGGTTCACCCGGAATCCGCCCGTGTCGGCTGTTGCAGCATCACGGCGGAATCTGGCGATTTGATGCCAACCGCACGGGCCAGGATTTCATGCACGACGGAATGCGTTTTGCGACTGGCATTCGCAACGCCGTGGCAATTACCTGGCACGACGGTCTGTACGCGCTGCAGATGGGACGCGATCAGTTGCATGAAGACTGGCCTGATCTCTACAACCAGACGCAGGGCAATGAATTGCCGGCCGAGGAATTTCTTGCGATTCACGCCGGAGACAATTTCGGTTGGCCTTACTGCTACTACGATCAGTTGCAGAAGACTGCGGTGCTGGCACCTGAATATGGCGGCGACGGACGCAAACTCGGCGACTGCAAACGTTACACGGCGCCGATCATGGCATTTCCCGGCCACTGGGCACCGGAATCCGTGCTGTTCTATAACGGCAAGCAGTTTCCGGCGGGTTACCGCGGCGGCGCATTCATTGCATTTCACGGTTCCTGGAACCGCTCGCCGGTACAGGCCGGCTACGATGTCGTGTTTGTGCCGTTCCACGATCGCGAGCCTGCCGGTCCATATGAAGTTTTCGCCAACGGCTTTGCCGGGAGCAAGAACAATCCGGCATCGCCTAATGACGCGCGCTTCCGTCCGATGGGTCTTGGCGAAGGACCGGATGGTTCACTTTATATAAGCGAGACCCAGCATGGACGAATCTGGCGCGTCGTCTATACCGGCGGGCGCTGAACACGGTGTTGCACGGGTTTCTGCGGCAGGTATCATGGGCGCCGGTTTCGTCACCTGATCGAGTCCCATGCTTGCCCTGATTGTATTTGTGGTGCTGGTCGCGCTGGCCGGTGCCGCGCTCGCGGTACGCGAATTGCGCGGTCATCACGTTCCGCTCGCAGTGGGTGTGTGGCATGGCATTGCCGCCGTCACCGCGATCGTGCTGCTGCTCATCCACGATGTGCGCGAGCCGCACAATCTGCTGGTGAACTCGGCAACCGTGATTCTGATTCTGACCGCAACCGGCGGTTTGCTGCTGTTCATGTTTCGCGCCATGAAGCAGGCGCTGCCGGTGTTCGTGGTGCTGCTGCATGCGGGATTTGCGCTGGCCGCAATCCTGTTACTGTGCATCGGCTATATCAAAGGTTGACCCGGTGTCGGAACCGCACTCACAACCGGGCCAGATCCGTATCGTCACGGTCCATTTGATCGCGTTGCTGCTGGGACTGACCGGCACGGCGTTGACGCTTCTGCAGGCACGTTACTGGCTGGCGCAACCCGCCGACCCGCGTGTCCTGACCCTGGTGGCGTGCGTGCCGCTGATTGCGGCGATTGCGTTCGCGGTCGCCCCGCGCCATGTGCAGGAAGATCGCTCGCCGTTCCGGCCGATCCGCTCCTGGGTGGTGTCGGGCAACCTGCTGGCACCGCTGATCCTGACCGTGTTGGCGCTCCTGCTCGCCGCCTTCAGTGGCACGTTCGAGCACGTGGCCGGGTTCGCGGTGCTGGTGGCCGCCAATGCCGGCCGTAACCTGCGGGATCTCGTTTCCGTCCTGCGCCACGCCCATTAACCCGCCGGCGCGGACACGTCATGCCTTGGGTTCGCGTTGGAAGCGGCCCCATCCCAGGCTTTGGGAACCATTTCCCGGGTTCCCGGCCGGCGCTGCTTCAGGTAAGATTTTTCATAACGCGACGAACGGAATCCGGCGGTGTACCGTAGTCTGGGGCATCGGGCCAGGCCGGGCCTTTATGCAAGGTCAACTCCAAACAATATCAATCAGGTTCGTGTGGCAGTCGCTTTAATCACCAAGAAACGTTTGCTGGGCGCTGCTGCGGCAGTGCTGCTGGCTTTGGCTGCGGTGCTGGGCGCCGGGGCAGGTGTGGAAAATGCCGGCTATGCGGTCGCCGGGGTGTTCATGCCCAGCCATGCGCCCAATTCCGACGTCGTGGTGGTGGGCATCGGCGCCGACGACCTCAACCGCTTCGGTGACTGGCCCTGGCCCCGCAACCTGCTGGCTCAACTTACCGACAAGCTGGCCGCGGCGCGCGCCCGCGTCATCGCCTTTGTGCCGGCATTCGCCGCACCACAGAACGCCCAAACGCTGGATTATCTGCAGCGCCTGTCCGGGCTTTCCAGCATCCGCTCCAGTCCGGATGCGGTTGATGCCCTGACCCGCGCGCGCCTCGATCTGGATACCGATGCCGCGTTCGCGGCAAGCATGCGCCGGGCAGGTAACGTGCTGCTGGCAACGCGATCCGCGGAGAGCCCGGTTCAGAATGGGGCCGGGTTGCCGTCAAATGCGGTGATCGGCACCGACGACAGTCAGGGTGTGTTGAGTCACCTGTTTGGCGCGCGGCGCGTCACGCTGCGTGCGCCGCTGGATGCGCTCGGCACGGTCGCGAACGGCATCGGGTACGTTGCCGATCACCCCGGCAACGCAGCCCAGTCCCTGGTTGTGCGCAACGGCGATCAGCTGGTGCCGTCACTGTCGTTGCTGGTGGCGGCGCGGATGCGCGGCGCGAACAACGCCGATATCAAGCCGCATGCGACCGGCGGAATCAGTGCCGGCGACCTGCGAATTCCCACTGATGCCCACCTGGGCGCACAGGCGCGTGAATATCAGTCGAGCGGCCGGTTCGCAATTCCGGTGTATGCATTTGGCGATGTGTACACGGGCGCCGTGTCCCCGGACATTTTCGCCGGCAAGGCGGTGCTGGTTGGTTTGACTGCAGACGGCGACGCGGCGCCGGTCATGGCAACTGCCGGCATGGTTTCAAGCATCCTGAATCAGGATGTCGTGGCCGCACCGTTCTGGGCCTGGTGGTTGCGCGGATTGTGCGTGCTGGTGGTGTGCGCCTGGCTGGGGTTCGGGCTGGCGCGCCTCGGCAACATCGCAGCCGTGAGTGTCAGCGCGGTGCTGCTGATTCTGCTTGCCAACATCGAATTCATTCCGCTGCTGGCACGCGGCGTATGGCTGCCGATGGCCTATCCGTTCCTGCTGCTGGCATTGGGACACATCGGCTGGCTGTTGTGGGGCCGGTTACGTTCACAGGCCGGCGCGTCGAGTCTGGAACTGTCGGACGCCAACCGGCAGCTTGGCGATGCCTACCAGCAACTCGGCCGTTACGACGAAGCATTCGACAGTTACCGCCGCTGCCGTCCGTCCAAGTCGGTCTGCGACAGCATGCTGCGTCTCGCGCAGGATCACGAGCGGCACCGGCGCTATGCCGATGCCGTCGAGGTGTACGAAGAAATTCAGCGAATCGCCCCGGGTTTCGACGACGTCGCCGCGCATCTCGAACAGTTGCGTCAGTTCGAGACCACGCCCACCCTGATGGGTGCACGGCGAAACGGTGCGCACAATCTCATGTTCGAGGGCGGGCTGCAGAAACCGATGCTCGGCCGGTATCAGCTCATCAAGGAAATCGGACGCGGCGCAATGGGTGTCGTGTACCTGGGGCGCGATCCCAAGATCGGCCGCACGGTGGCGATCAAGACCATGTCGCTTGCCGAAGAGTTTGACGGACAGGTGCTGGACGAAGTGTCGCAGCGCTTCTATCGCGAAGCGGAAACGGCGGGACGTCTGAATCATCCAAGCATCGTTACCATTTACGACGTCGGCGACGATCAGGGTCTCGCCTACATTGCGATGGATTTTCTCTCCGGCGAAGCGCTGGAGAATTTCGCAGTGCCCGGCAAGCTGCTGCCGCTGGACGAAGCGATGGCCATCGTGATCAAGGTTGCCGAGGCGCTCGATTACGCGCATTCGCAGAATGTCGTGCATCGCGACATCAAACCCGGCAACATCATCTACGAGCGCGAAACCGGGCGCGTCAAGATCACCGATTTCGGCATTGCCTCGCTCACCGATGTCAGCAAGACGCGCACCGGCACGATTCTCGGCAGCCCGTCCTACATGTCCCCCGAACAGGTTTCCGGACGCAAGGTGGATGGACGCAGCGATCTGTACTCGCTGGGCGTCACGTTCTATCAGTTGCTGCGCGGCGATCTGCCGTTCGAATCCGCATCGCTGACCGGCCTGATGTTCAAGATTGCCAATGAACCTCATCCCGACGTCACCTTCCTGCGCCCGGATATTCCGGCAGTGATCAAGACTGTCATTGACAAGGCATTGCAGAAGAACGCCGCGGACCGGTTTCAGACCGGCGCGGACATGGCGAAAGCCTTGCGCGCGTGCCAAGCAAAACTCAAGCCCGCAAGCCGTTGATGTTGTAAAAAGCCACTATGTTCAATCACGCAGGCTGCGTGCATTGAAACGCCGATATTTCAAGCCTCCAAACAGTCTTCTGTGATGCAGCGCACGTCAGTCGTGCACGAAGCAGTCTATGCTTCGGCTTCGATTTTTCAACCACTCAAAGGAGTTACGCATGTCCCGACTGACCGCAGTGAAACGGTTGTCCGTGTCCGTATTGCTGTTTGCGCTGCCGCTGATTGCGCATGCCCGGAATGATATTGCCGACTTCAATTACAATTACCTTGAAGGTGGCTTCGTCAGTATCGACAGCGGCACCGGCAATCCAAACGGCACGATCGGCAGTCTCTCGGGTCTGGGGATTGACGGTTCGTACGAAGTCGCACCGAATTTCAGATTGGTCGCCGGGTTCAATACGACGTCTTGCTGCGATTACCGGCTGAACAACTTCAGTATCGGCGTGGGATATCACCAGATGCTGTTGCAGCAGCTGGGCCTGTTCGTCACCGCGCAACTGGTCAACAGCGACGGCAAGTACACGCCGGCAGGGTTTTCCGCCAGCAACAGCGACACCGGGTTCGGGCTGGTTGGCGGCGTCCGCTTCATTCCGGTCGAGAAGGTCGAGGTGGATGGCTTTGTGAGCGTCACCGGAGGCAACGATTTCGTTGACAGCTCGCCGTCCCCGGGCGTGCTCGGCATGTACAATTTCGCCCCGCACTGGAATGTATTTGCCAGTTACACCGCCAACCAGGATCTGTTTTACGCCGGGATAAGATACGACTTCTGAGCGCCATCGCAAAATTCCGCAAAACCAGAAAGGCCCCGGTTCAGACCGGGGCCATTTTTGTTTGCCGGCGCTGAATTGCCTTCCCGCGACCTTTCCAATGGACAGCCAGTCGCCTAGAATTGCCGGCGTCTGAATTGGGGGGGCGTCAGCAAACTGCTGACAGCCGGTTAAATTCCATAGCGAGAATGCAAAGACCGAACAGGATTCGCTTTACGGCGAATCGCCAGCACTGCCTGCTGCCGGCGCATTGCCATGCCCGTGTTCATCCTGAATGACTGCGGGCATGCCCCGATGCAGGCTAGGCAATAAAATCAATCAAGGAGTGGTGATGAAGCACATTGCAACAGTCGTATTGATGGCCGTGATGACAATACCAACGGCCGCCGTCCATGCAGCCAATTACAATTTCATTTCGGGCGACTACTTTAATACGTCAGCGACGGATGGAAGTGATTCGGGGACCGGTTACGCGTTGAATTTCAGTCATTCTGTTTTTGCGGACAAAATGTTCATATCGGGCCGATTTGAACACCATTCGCTCGACTACGGTTCCTATTACGGAGGCGATTTTGTAAACGTGGTCAGCGCGAAATTCGGGTATCACCTGGCACTTTCCCGCGCCACGGATCTGGTTTTGGCAGTCAATTGCCTTCATTCGCGCGAGAAATCCATGTATGGCACCTATACCCCATACATTGTGGAATGCGGACCCGAAGCCGGGATACGTTCCCGGTTCAGCGATCGCTTTGAATTTGACGCGTTCGCCTACGGAAACCGGGTTGTGGAAAGTGCCACGGCGGATTCGGCCATATCCGTCGGATTGCTGTACGACGTGGGTGGCGGGCTTGCCGTCGGGGCGGAATACCTGCAAACCAGCAGTTTTTTCAGTAACAGTCGTCAGTGGACGTTCGAAGTCCGTTGGGATTATTGAGCCGCGTTTGTCGCCCGGATCTGCCGAATTGGAACTCTGACGACTCCGGACTTCGATTGGCAGTTGAGAATCCCGGTAATACCGGGGTTCTCTGCTTTCGGGCCGGTCATTAAAACCTGTGCGAGAATAGCAGGGCAGCGGAGGTCGCCATGAATAAGCCGTTTACTGCGTACCGTGTCCACAGGATTGGAGACAGAATTTCTGCTCGCTTCGAGGAATTGACGCTGGACGATCTGTCGCCGGGTGATGTTGTCATCAAGGTGCAGTATTCAAGCGTCAATTACAAAGACGCGCTGGCGGCGACAGGCAAGGGAAAAATTCTGCGGCGCTTCCCGCTGGTGGGTGGCATTGATCTCGCGGGGACAGTCATCACATCATCCGATCGCCGCTTCAAAAAGGGCGACAAGGTGCTGGTCACCGGATGCGGTCTCGGCGAAGATCATGACGGCGGATATGCCGAATACGCACGCGTGAAAGGCGAATGGGTGATTCCATTGCCACAAGGGTTTACGCCGCAAACCGCCATGGCGCTTGGTACGGCAGGCTTCACCGCCGCGCTTGCCATTCACCGCATGGAGCACAATGGAACGCATCCCAAAGGCGGCCCGGTGATCGTGACCGGCGCGACCGGCGGGGTCGGCAGTTTCGCCGTCAACATGCTGGCGAAGCGCGGCTACGAAGTGGTGGCAGTCACCGGCAAAGCGGACGCGCAGGATTATCTGAAACAGCTCGGCGCCAACGCCATCCTGCTGCGCAGCGAAATCAACTACGGTTCCCGTCCCATGGAAAGCATCCAGTGGCAGGGCGCGATTGATAACGTGGGCGGTGAAATGCTCACCTGGCTCACGCGTACGGTCGGCTGGTGGGGCAACATTGCAAGCATCGGTCTTGCCGGCAGTCACGAACTGCACACGACCGTGATGCCGTTCATTCTGCGTGGCGTGAATCTGCTTGGCATCAATTCAATGGCGACCCCGCGTAAATTGCGCCTGAAAATCTGGGACCGTATTGCCAGCGATCTCAAGCCTGGCAAACTCAAACTCATCGCCGGTGAAACGATCCTGTTTGACGATCTGCCGCGTATTTTCCCGCGGGTCCTGGAAGGACGGCAGCGGGGACGCGTCGTCGTAAAGATCGGGTAGTTGAGTCGGACACGGACGGCGGGAATCGTTGGTGTGTCCGGAAAGGGGAAATTCCCAGTCGTTACAGGCACTTCTTCTCAAAACAAAAACGGCGGCCAAAGGCCGCCGTTTTCATTCAGCAATCGCGGACTGCTTACCCGGCAGCGCGCTGCTCCTGCAGTTGGCGCGGACCGTTCACCAGCGCGTCGCGGACGTGATCAACGATCAGATCAACTTCCTCTGACGTAATGGCGAAATGCGGGGTAAACCGCAGCGAATTCTTGCCGCCGTGAATCACGCCGATGCCTTTGGTGCGCAGGTATTCTTCCGTGCTGCCGGCGCCGTAGCATTTGTAGGACGGATCCAGCTCGCAGCTGAACAACAGACCGGTGCCCTGCACCTTGGTGATGCGGCCGTCGAGTTTTTTCGCCAGCGTATTCAGCTTGTCCAGGAATTCCTGACCGCGCTCACGAATGTTGGCACGCAGTTCGCTCGTCAGCGACTTCAGCACGGCGCAACCGATGTCCATGGCGCGCGGATTGGCGGTCATGGTGTTGCCGTAGATGCCTTTCCGATACAGGTTTGCGGCAACTCCGGTCATGGCGAGTACCGACATCGGATACTGGCCGGCGTTGAGCGCCTTGGAATAGGTTTCCATGTCCGGCGGATCGAGTTTCTCGAAACCCGGGTAATCGACAATCGACAGATACCCGGTGGTCCGCAGGCCGGCCTGAATCGCATCAACCAGCAGGAGCGAACCGTGTTCGCGCGTCAGTTTGCGCGCCAGTTGATAAAACGCCGGCGTCACCGCCATGCCGGGATCGCCTTCGCCCATCACCGGTTCCATGAACATGGTTTCGATGAAGACGTTTTCAGCGTCGGCTTTCGCGTAGGTAGCCTTGAGGCCTTCCAGATCATTCGGCGCAACCGTGATCAGGTCGCTGAGATCGCGGAACGATGCCAGGAACTGATGATAGGTGCCGCGCGATGAATCCGAGTAGCGCGCCGGGCGGTCGGTCCGGCCGTGGAACGCACCTTTCAACACCAGCTTCTTGATCTTGCGACCGGCATAGCGTCCATCCGGATCGGTCATCAGTTTGGCGTTGACGTCGGAAATGCGCGCGGCGACGGTCACGGCTTCGGAGCCGCTGTTCATGAACAGGAATTTGTCGAACGGGCACTTGCCGCGTGTCTGGCCGATTTCGCGTTGCAACGCTTCGATCATGCGCAGCTGGCTGAAACTCGCGGTCATGACATTGGCCATAACCTGCGGTTTGTTCATGGCTTCGAGAATACCGTCGGGCGCATGGCCCATGCCCAGCATGCCGTAGCCGCCGGAATCGTGCACCACCGCACCCTTGGACGTCACAATCCAGGGGCCGCGTGCGGCCAAAGGAACGTACGGATTGACGACGTCATCGGCGTAGAAATTCACGAAATCCTTCTGGATGCGGTGCACCAGGTCCATTTCGTCCAGTGCCAGCAGCTCGGAGAATTCCTTGCGCAATGCCTTATGCGCCGCGACCGCTTCCTCGACCGCCTGAGAGAGTTTCGGATCACGAGCGGCGAAGCGTTCGATGACTTCGTCGGCAAGCCCTTCGGTAACACGCTTGCCACCAAAGGAACGGAGTTCTTTCAAAAGTGCGATGACGTTCATAAACATACCCTGCAAGATCATTTTGAAAATACCGGGCCCCGCCGACAGGCGTAATTTTTGCTTGAATTGCCGGGGAGCGGGTCGGCTGCCGAGACGCAGGAAACCGTGTTTTGGCGGGCCGAATCGGTATCTGTAGCCGTGTTTGAATGGCACAGGGTACCACAAAGCCTGTTTCCGAGGCAGCGTGTCCGGAGCCCCGGCCGGTACGAAAAGGCCCGGTATTCAAGGCCCGATTAGGCCTGCATCAGACAGGGCAGGGCCGGCGGACGGGCATTTGCCGGCTGTCTTATAGTGACTTCCCCAGGTTCTTCGCGCTCGGTACCAATGGCCAGATCGTCACGCAAACCATCCAAAACGCAGGACAAATGGTCCGGCAGGGTGACGCAAACCAGTCATGCGCTTGAACTGGACGAAGGGGTGTTTACCTGGAAAGATCCGAAAAAAATCGCGCGCTCGCTGCAACGCTCGGCGGACGTCAGCACGCAACGCAAGACGTCGCCGTTCCGATCCGCGATGTCAATGCTCGTGTTCTACATCAATCGCGCCGGAAAGCATCTCGATCGCGAACAGCTGAAGATTCTGGAGCAGGCAAAAGTCGAACTGAAAAAACGCTACGGCAAACTGTGATGAACGGCGGGACAAACTGCCGCTAGTGCATTGGGCACGAGTACCGAAATAACGTTATTTCCGGTCGTCGGTTTTAATGCTGGCTGCCGGGGTTTCCTGCGCATTGGTCGCGGCACGCTTTTCGAGCAGTTCGTCAATGTATTTGCGCATCGCGACCGGCGCGCGATCGAAAGTCGAACGTCCTTCCTTGTCTTTGAGATGCGGATCCGCGCCGCGTTCGATGAGGCGCATGACGCGGTCGCGGTTCGCCGCGGTAAAGCGCTCGGCGGCAACCATCAATGCCGTGGTGCCGTTTTCCTCGGTAGCCAGATTCACCGGCCAGCCGGCGTCCAGCAGCGCTTCGAATTGCTCGATTGCCTGCCGGCCCGGCGTACTGACCAGTTCGACCAGAAACCGGTCGCGTCCGCCGTAGGGCGCGCCGATATCGAAATCATTCGCGATCGCCATGGACAGCAGGGTGACGTTGGTCAACAGCTTGTCGGTCAGTGCCCGCCCGTTCTGGCCGCGCAGCATGTTGTTGGCGTCCTTGCGGGATTTGTCGTCGCTCGCCAGGCACAACGTGGCGAGCCGCAGTTTCTGTCGTTCCAGGTTGGTGTCGCGAACAGCGGCGGGATCGAAATCACGGGCAGTCATGAACAATTCCTGTCGTCACGGGGCACGTATCCTGTCTGCGGTTTCCATTGACTGGCCGGATTCCACGGCGGGGGCGTGATCGGTTGCTCCGGCGGATTATATCCTGCATCCGCCGGCCGGTGCCGGACCGGGATAGGACCGCCAACCTGCCTGCAAGTTCGTCCTCGACGGTAGCCCGGCGGAACTCCGCAGGCCCGGGGCGGTCTTTAACCCGCCATCGCTCAAGGTGGCGGCGCAGCCAAAAGTTGGGCAGCTGGGCAAATTTGCCCATAATTGCATGCGCGTGGCGCGGATCCGGCGGCCGATGCCCGGAATCGCGTGTGAGAGCGATTGCACGGATAAACCGGTTTGGGAAATCACGACATGAGAACGGACTGTACGGACACCTGTTTCCACGGTGACACGACACCATGACCAGCACGCTCGCTCTGAAAGCCATTGACCTGCTACTCGACATGATCTGCATTGTCGACGTCAACGGGCGGTATGTTTTTGTAAGCTCCGCCTGCGAACAGATCCTCGGATATACGCCTGACGAGCTGCTCGGCCGGAACATGATTGAATTCGTGCATCCGGACGACCGCGAACGAACTTTGCACGCGGCCTCGGAAATCATGGCAGGACAGCCGAAGGTTCATCTGGAAAACCGTTATGTGCGCAAGGATGGCCGGGTTGTTGACATCATGTGGTCGGCGCGCTGGTCGGAAGCCGACAAGGTCCGGGTGGCCGTCGCGCGCGATGTCACTGCGCTGAAACGCGCCGAGCGGCAACAGCGTGCGATTTACCGGATTGCCGAGGCGGCCTACAAGGCGAGCGCCCTGCCGGTGCTGTATCAGCACGTGCACCGGATCATCGGTGAACTGTTGCCGGTGGACGGTTTTTCGATTGCCCTCTACGATCGCCTCACCAACACCATAAATTTTCCCTACTTCGCCGGTTCCGCGGCGCCGGTACTGGACCCGCACGAACCAGGGGCCGCCGCGCCGGTTGCCGACGTGATTCGCTCAGGCAAGGCGATTCTGGCCGGCGACAAGCGCGAAACAGCGGCCCGCGGGCGTGATGCGACATCGCATGCAGACAGCGGCAGCTGGCTCGGTGCGCCGCTGATTTCGCAAACCGGCGTCATGGGAGCCATGGTGCTGCAGCTGAATCCGGGCTCGCGTGCTTACAGCGAAGACGACGCTCGATTGCTCGAATCGGTATGCAATCAGGTCACCGCGGCCATCGAGCGCAAACAGCTGGAAGCCGAACTGCATCACATGGCGCGTTACGATGCGCTGACCGATCTGCCGAATCGAATCGTGTTCATGGACCGGCTCGACGTGGCAATCAGGCGTTCGGACCGCGACAACGAACGCCTGGCACTGCTTTATATAGACTTCGACGCATTCAAGTCCATCAATGACACCCACGGCCACGAGATCGGCGACCTGCTGTTGCAGGAAGTCGCGCGACGGCTCACGGGCACGGTACGCAAATCGGACACGGTTTGCCGCATCGGCGGCGACGAATTCACGGTCCTGCTCAGCAATATTCACGGGGCGGAGTGCGTGGGCGCCATCGTGGAAAAGATCCGCGCCGCAATCAGCAAGCCGTTCAAATTGAACGGTGTGACGTTGACCATCTCGGCAAGCATCGGTGCGGGGGTGTATCCGGACGACGCCAAAGACAAGGATCATCTGATACGACTGGCCGATGCCGGAATGTACCGGGTGAAGCGTGACCGCAATGGGGGCAATTGATCCGACCGCGCCAACCGGTCGGTGATCAATTCCGACGCTTGAGGACAACTGCCGGTACGGCCGGGATGCCGCTGTCTGCGAATGCAAACCCGGATGCCGCGGCCGACCTCGCGCAGGCGAAAACCAGGGTGCGGTTCGCCCGAATCCCGTCAAACCGGTAAAATACGCGGCTCACATCCGTTCCCGGTACATGCCGGGAGCCCAGCAGCTAAGGACCTCGCGATGACCACCCCGACTTCCGCCGGCGCCCGTTTCCGGGCCGCACTCGCCGCCGAACGCCCCCTCCAGGTGGTGGGGACGATCAATGCCTATACCGCCCGCATGGCGAAGGATGCCGGGCACAAGGCGATTTACCTGTCGGGCGGCGGGGTGGCGGCCAATTCGCTGGGTATCCCGGATCTGGGCATCTCCACCATGGACGACGTGCTGACGGACATCCGCCGCATCACCGACGCCTGCGACCTGCCGCTGCTGGTGGATGCGGACACCGGCTGGGGCGGCGCGTTCAACATCGCCCGCACCGTGCACTCGTTCATCAAATTCGGCGCCGCCGGTCTGCACATCGAGGACCAGGTTGCGGCCAAGCGCTGTGGGCACCGGCCCAACAAGGAAATCGTGTCAAAAGAAGAAATGGTGGACCGGGTCAAGGCGGCCGTGGATGCGCGCACCGACGACCAGTTTGTGATCATGGCGCGCACCGATGCGATCGCCAGCGAAGGTATTGACAAGGCCATCGAACGCGCACTCGCCTGTGTCGAGGCGGGTGCCGACATGATTTTTCCGGAAGCGGTGCGCACGCTTGACGAGTACAAGCGCTTCAAGGACGCGGTGAAGGTGCCGATCCTGGCCAACATCACCGAGTTCGGCAAGACGCCATTGTTCACGCGCGACGAACTGGCAACCGCCGGCGTGGACATCCAGTTGCTGTGCTGCGGTGCCTACCGCGCCATGAACAAGGCCGCACTGAATTTCTATGAAGCCGTGCGTCGCGACGGCACGCAGAAAAACGTGGTCGAAACGATGCAGACCCGCGATAAGCTCTACGAACACCTCGACTATCATCGCTATGAGCAAAAGCTCGACGAGCTGTTCGGAAAATAAACCGATTTACTGAAATGACCGAGGAGAATTAAACATGAACGAGACGACTCCCGGATTCAAACCGAAGAAATCCGTAGCCCTGTCGGGCGTGGCGGCCGGCAACACGGCACTGTGCACCGTCGGTCGCAGCGGCAACGACCTGCATTACCGCGGCTACGACATTCTCGACATTGCGGAAAAATGTGATTTCGAGGAAGTCGCTTACTTGCTGATTCACGGCAAGCTGCCCAATCGTGCCGAACTCAAGGCCTACAAGACCAAACTCAAAAATCTGCGCGGTCTGCCCGACGTGGTGCGTACGGCGCTGGAACAGCTGCCCGCGTCCGCGCACCCGATGGACGTGATGCGCACCGGCGTCTCCGCGCTGGGCTGCACGTTGCCCGAGAAAGACGATCACAATGCGGCCGGCGCGCGTGACATTGCCGACCGGCTGGTGGCATCGCTCGGTTCGATGCTGTGCTACTGGTATCACTGGAGTCACAACGGGCGCATGATCGAAGTCGAAACCGACGACGACTCGGTCGGCGGGCATTTCCTGCATCTGTTGCATAGACGTGAACCGTCCGACAGCTGGGTGCGCGCCATGCACACCTCGCTGATCCTGTACGCCGAACATGAATTCAATGCCTCGACCTTCACCGCGCGTGTGATCGCCGGCACCGGGTCGGACATGTATTCGTGCATCACCGGCGCTATCGGCGCATTGCGCGGTCCCAAACACGGCGGCGCCAACGAAGTCGCATTCGACATCAAGAGCCGTTACAACACACCGGACGAAGCCGAAGCCGACATCCGTCGTCGTGTCGAAGCGAAGGAAATCGTGATCGGTTTCGGTCACCCGGTGTATACCATCGGCGATCCGCGCAATAAGGTCATCAAGGGCGTGGCGCAGCATCTGTCGAAGGAAGCCGGCGACATGAAGCTGTTCAACATTGCCGAGCGCCTGGAATCGGTGATGTGGGACGTCAAGAAAATGTTCCCGAACCTGGACTGGTTCTCGGCGGTGTCGTATCACATGATGGGCGTGCCTACCGCCATGTTCACGCCGTTGTTCGTGATCGCGCGTGTCACCGGCTGGAGCGCGCACGTCATCGAACAGCGTGCAGACGGCAAGATCATCCGCCCGAGCGCCAACTACACTGGACCGGAAGACCAGAAGTTCGTGCCGATTGAAAAACGCGCTTGAGTCTTCGTTGCCGACCGCCCGGCATTAACAGGTCCAATCAGAAAAACAGACAGCATCAGGAAAATAAATGAGTTCTCACGATATCAAATCCGCCAAACGTCCCGATCCGGAAAAAGTCCTGACGGACATCGCCGATTACGTCATCAATTACCAGATCAAGAGCAGCGAAGCGTACGACACCGCGCGTTACTGCCTGATGGACACGCTGGCCTGCGGCATGCTGGCGTTGAACTATCCCGCCTGCACCAAGTTGCTGGGGCCGGTGGTGCCGGGTGCGACGCTGAAAAATGGCGCCCGGGTGCCGGGAACAAATTACGAGCTCGATCCGGTTCAGGCCGCATTCAACATCGGCGCGATGATCCGCTGGCTGGATTTCAACGACACCTGGCTGGCCGCGGAGTGGGGCCATCCGTCCGACAACCTGGGTGGCATTCTCGCCGTGGCCGATTACGTGTCGCGCCGCAATGTCGCCGAAGGCAAAGCGCCGCTGACCATGAAAGCGGTACTCACCGCGATGATCAAGGCGCATGAAATCCAGGGTGTGATGGCGCTGGAAAACTCCTTCAATCGCGTCGGGCTCGATCACGTGTTGCTGGTCCGGCTGGCTTCGACCGCGGTGGTCACTGAAATGCTCGGCGGCACGCGCGAGCAGATCATCAATGCCGTGTCGCATTCCTTTATAGATGGTGGTGCGCTGCGCACCTACCGTCATGCACCGAACGCCGGTTCGCGCAAGAGCTGGGCGGCGGGCGACGCGACTTCGCGCGCCGTGCGGCTGGCGCTTATCGCTTTGACCGGCGAGATGGGGTATCCGACGGCGCTGTCGGCCAAGACCTGGGGTTTTTACGACGTATTGTTCAAAGGTCAGCCGTTCAAGTTCCAGCGCGACTACGGCAGTTACGTGATGGAGAACGTGCTGTTCAAGATCAGTTTCCCGGCCGAGTTCCACGCCCAGACCGCGGTGGAGTGTGCAATGACGCTGCATCCGCAGGTGAAGGACAAACTCGACCAGATCGAGAAAGTCGTGATCGAAACCCAGGAACCGGGTGTGCGCATCATTGACAAGACCGGCCCGCTCAACAACCCGGCCGACCGCGACCACTGCATCCAGTACATGGCCGCGATTCCGCTGATCTTCGGCCGCCTCACAGCCGAAGACTATGAAGACAAGGTTGCTGCCGACCCGCGCGTGGACGCGTTGCGCAACAAAATGGAAGTGAAAGAGAACGAGAAGTTCACCCGGGATTACTACGATCCGGCGAAGCGCTACATCGGCAATGCCATTCAGGTGTTCTTCAAGGACGGCAGCAAGACCGAGCGTGTGGAAGTGGAATTCCCGATCGGCCACCGCAAGCGCCGCGCCGAAGGCATTCCGGTGCTGGTGAAGAAATTCGAGGCCGCGGTTTCGGCGAAACTGCCATCGAACCAGTTTGTCGCCGTGCGGGATCTGTGCGGTAACCAGCAGAAACTCGAACAGACGCCCGTCACCGAGTTCATGCAGCATTGGGTCGTCGCATAACGACGCGCGAATGACAAAGCCCGGCATCCGCCGGGCTTTGTGCAAACGACGGTTTTTACAACATGCAAGAAGACTGCCAAACAGTTCTGCGCTTCTGGTTCGAGGAAGCGACCCCGGAGCAACATTTCAGCAAAGACACCGCCTTCGATGCGCAGATCCGCGCGCGATTTGGCGATACGCATCTGGCGGCATCGCGAGGCGAGTTGTTTGAATGGCGTGACAGCCCTGAAGGGCGTCTGGCTGAAATCATCGTGCTCGATCAGTTCTCACGCAATCTTTACCGTGACAGCCCGCAGGCGTTTGCCTGCGATGGCACTGCCCTGACACTTGCACAGGAAGCGGTACGCACGGGCGCGGACCGAAGCCTTTCACAACAACAACGCCTGTTCATGTACATGCCGTACATGCACAGCGAATCGCGCCGTATCCATGAGGTTGCGAAGACGCTGTTTGAATCGCTGGGACTGCAGGAGAATCTCAAATACGAACTGGCGCGCAAGGCCATCATTGATCGCTTCGGACGCTTCCCGCATCGCAATGCGGTACTGGGACGTGATTCAACACAGGAAGAACTGGAATTTCTGCGTAAGCCAGGATCAGCTTTTTAGCTGCGCGCCGTCACCACACCAGCGGCTTGGTCCAGCTGGAATCTGAATCCGCCGGATTCTCACCGATCCGCACCACGTGCTCGTTGATGTAACGATGGATCGGCACCGGCAGGTTGAGCGGTGCCGGCACATTCTTGAACACGCGCCCGGCGAGATCATAGAGCGAACCGTGACAGGGGCAGTGCATGCCACCCGGCCAGTTCGGACCGATGCCGGGATCGCCCGGATCCGGACGGTAGAGCGGAATGCAGCCGAGATGGGTGCAGATCGGTACCAGCACGAAGGTGTCGGGTTTGATGGAGCGCGTGCCGTTCTTGCAGTACGCCGGCTGTTGCGGTTCGTCGGAATGCGGATCGCGCAATTGAGAATCGTTCTTCGGCAATTGTGCCAGCGCGGACTGCGGCCGGTTCATGATCCAGATCGGTTTGCCGCGCCAGCGTGCCT
Organism: Gammaproteobacteria bacterium; assembly: GCA_035701115.1. Taxonomy (GTDB): domain Bacteria; phylum Pseudomonadota; class Gammaproteobacteria; order Natronospirales; family REEB76; genus DASSKW01. The sequence goes on along the minus strand of DASSOA010000040.1, from coordinate 14,072 downwards.
TGATGAGTCCACCCGGCTCGATTTTGCTGATATCAACGTCCACCGGCGCGCCCAGTGCGAGCGCACGGGCGCTGGGTTCCATGGACGAGACGAACGGGAAGGCTGTCAGCACCACACCGGTCGCGCCGATCACGGTGGTGGCGACCGTCAGGAAATGGCGCCGGTTTTGATCAACTTCGTCGCTCATTATGATTTATACGACAGGACAGCGCCCCGATGGTTCCGTGCTTCCGTACAGCAGATTTTCAAATGGCATCGTGGCAGGATACGCGAATTGACCGGCAATCCTCAGTGCGATGATGCCGTCAGGCGGCAGAGAATCAGGTGTTCCATGCACGAGACGCTCAGAAACAGACTCCAGCCCGAAGAACTTGCCTCGCAATCGCTGAACGCGGCGCGCACGCTGCCCGCGATCATGTACGCTGATCCGGCGTGTCACGCGCTCGATCTGCGATACATATTTGCAAAAAGCTGGCAACCGGTGGCGCGCGCCGCAGAGTTGCGGGAACCGGGCGATCATGTGGTGGCCGAAATCGCCGGCAAGCCGCTGCTGATCGTGCGCGGCAATGACGACACGCTGCGTGGATTCTTCAACGTCTGCAAACACCGCGCCGGGCCGCTCGCACTTACCAGCGGCAACGCTCACCAACTGCAATGCAAGTATCACGGCTGGACCTACACGCTCGAAGGACAATTGCGCGCCGCACACGAGATGCAGGACGCCGCGGATTTCGACATGTCCTGTATCCATCTCGATCCGGTGCCGACCGCGGCATGGGAAGGGCTGGTATTTGCGGCGGTACATGAACCGTCCGTGAAACTCGGGGAGCTCCTGGAGGGCATTCGGGAGCAGATTCAGCCGGTCGAATTGTCGCGAATGCAGTTTCACACCCGGGTCAATTACGAGCTGAACTGCAACTGGAAAGTGTATGTGGATAATTATCTGGAAGGCTATCACCTGCCACACGTCCATCCCGGCCTGAACCGGCTGCTCGATTACCGGATGTATTCCACTGCGCTTTCGCAATGGCATTCATGCCAGCACAGTCCGCTTGATGGCACGCGCGGACCCTACCAGACCGGCGACGCGCGTTACTATTTTGTCTGGCCCAATCTGATGCTGAATATTCTTCCCGATCGCCTGCAAACCAATCTTGTGGTGCCGGTGTCGGAGCGGCAATGCCGCGTGATTTTCGATTACTACTATATGGATACCGGCTCGGCTGCGACTGTAAAGATGATTGCGGACGACCTTCGCTTCAGCGACGAGGTGCAGCGCGAGGACATCGCGATCTGTGAACGTGTACAGCGCGGGCTCGAGTCCGGCGCCTACCACGCGGGCAGGCTGTCGCCAAAGCGCGAATCCGGTGTGCACCATTTTCATGAACGCGTCCGCCAGGTCTACCGCGAAGCGATCGGTTCAAACAAGGAATCCAACGCGTGAAGCTTGCAATAACCCGCCCCGTCAGTCCTGCGCTCGACCGTTGTGAACTCAGTTTTGTTAACCGCAGCCCGATTGATATCGGACTCGCTGTTTCACAGCATCGGGCCTATCTCGACGCGCTGTTCGCGTGCGGATGCAGCGTCCGCGAACTTGCGGCGGAGCCTGAGCTGCCGGATTCGGTGTTTGTCGAAGACACGGCCGTGGTGCTGGATGAAGTCGCGGTGATCACGCGTCCCGGCGCGGAATCGAGACGTCCCGAACTCCGGTCCATGGCATCCATGCTGGGCGAATATCGGGAGCTGGTCCAAATCGCTGCACCCGGCACGCTCGACGGCGGCGATGTGCTGCGAATCGGGCGCACGATTTATGTGGGCGAGTCGGCACGCAGCAATGCAGCGGGCATCGAACAACTGCGAACCCTGCTGAAGCGTTTCGATTACCGTGTTCAGGGTGTTCCGCTCCGAGGTTGTCTGCATTTGAAAACCGCAGTGACCCGGGTGGCGCCGGATTTGCTGCTCGTCAATCCGGCGTTTGTTGATGCCGGGATGTTTGACGGCATGCACAGCATTGCCGTTGATCCGGCCGAACCGCATGCCGCCAATGCGCTGCTTATCAATGAGCAGGTCATCTATCCACAGTCCTGTCCGCGAACGGCCGCACGCCTGCAGGCACGAGGCGCAAGCATCACCCACGTTGATATGTCCGAGACGGAGAAAGCGGAAGGCGGCGTCACCTGCTGCAGCGTGATCTTTGACGTCGAATGAGGCGTATGCGAATGCGTTGTTGTTACCAAATGTAAAAGTCTGTATCAGTTATTTCGCAGCGTTGTAATCACTCTGGAGCCGTGCTGAACTTGATACCGTGAATTCGGCATCCATCCGGGATGCAAGGAGTAACGGTTTATGACACGCAACAACCTTGTCTTTTTTCTTGCCGGCCTGTTGATTGCCGGTTCGATTTCGTTGGCCATTGCGGCGCCGTTTGGCCAGGATGATGCACAAGCCGGCGCCATGTCGCCACCGGATATGCCCATGGCCTACATGCGCGACTTCCGGCATCCAGGCATGATGGGGCACAGTGCGCACTGGCGTCACGATCCCGCGCATAGCGTGATCATGGATATTCACAGCATCGAGCGCCTGGACCGCATCAGTGGACGTATCCAGGAACTGCCGGCGCTCTACAACCATGTGCTGGACAAGACGCAGAACCCCGAAGTCAGGCATTACGCCTACCTGCATCTTGCGCTGAGCCAGATGAAGCCGGCCAATGTCTCGCAGGCGGAGGCAACCTTGCGCAAAAGTCTTGACGAGGATCTCGCCCGCCTCGATGCCGGCACCAAACCCTGAGTTTGAACAGAGTCCGACGACAAAGAACCCGGCTTGCGCCGGGTTCTTCGTTTAAGGGAATCAGCGTGATGGATCCGATCGCCATTCACCGGCAACACCACAAGCGAGCGGGCTGACCGGTTGCCGCTCGGAACGCGCGGAGCCACCGCGATGTTTCCGGCGCGTGTAATATTTTCCCTGCCCGGGAGGTCACTGTCTGCACGGGCCCACTGGGCCGATGTCCGTCCCATTCAGTCAGGTACTGCCATGCGCCGCGTTCGCCGGATCACTTTGAATTTCGCATTACTGCTGCTCGCCGGCATCGTGGTTGTCGCGATCCGCTGGGTTGCCGGAGGCAATTCGCTGCCCCTGGTGTTTGCCGCCGAGGTGCCGCAACTGGCCGGCAAGGTGGCCGCGCCGGCATTTCCGTCCGGACTCGACTGGATCAATACCGGCGGCAAACCGGTTACGCTGCGCGAATTGCGCGGCAAGGTGGTGCTGCTCGATTTCTGGACCTACGGCTGCATCAACTGCTTTCACATCATTCCCGATCTCAAGAAACTGGAACGCAAGTACGGTGACAGCCTCGTGATCATCGGCGTGCATTCGGCAAAATTCGCGACCGAAGGCAAGACGGCACATATCGAGGCGATCGTGCAACGCTACGGGCTTACGCATCCGGTGGTGAACGATCGCAACATGCAGATCTGGAACGAGTATGGCGCGGAAGGCTGGCCGACGCTCACCGTGATTGATCCGGCCGGTAAGGTGGTCGGCCAGGTGTCCGGGGAGGGCCATTACGCGTTGCTGGACAAAGTGATCGGCTCGCTGGTGACGGAGTTTTCCGCCAGGGGCGAATTGAACCGCAACCCGTTGTGGTTCAACAACACCAAACTGCAGATGCCGCAAACGACGCTCCTGTATCCCGGCAAAGTATTGGCTGACGCGGCCCATGACCGGTTGTTTATCGCCGATTCCAATCACAACCGGATCGTTGTCACCGACCTGCGCGGAACGGTCGAAGCCGTCATCGGCAACGGCAAGCCGGGTTTGCAGGATGGCGATTTCGGACACGCGGCGTTCCGCTATCCGCAGGGCATGACGCTCGCCGATGCAAACACCTTGTACGTCGCGGATACCGACAACAATGCGATTCGCAAAATTGATCTCGGTTCGAAAACCGTGACGACGGTTGCCGGTACCGGCGAACAGCAGTACATGACCGGACTTTCATATCCCGCACGTGGCACCGCGCTCAACACACCGTGGGCGGTGCTGTATCACGACGGATTGCTGTATATCGCGATGGCGGGACAGCATCAGCTGTGGACATTTGATCCGGCCGCTAACCGGTTGCGTTTGTATGCGGGATCCGGCGCGGAGGGCGTCGCCACAGGTCCGCTCGGAGACGCCAGTTTTGCGCAGTCGAGCGGGCTGACCACCGACGGCAAATACCTTTATGTGGCGGATCCGGAAGCGAGCGCGGTCCGTCAGGTGGGATTCGGCAAGGACGCGGAAGTGAAAAATCTGGTCGGCACCGGATTATTCGATTTCGGCGACGTGAACGGTATCGGCGACGGCGTACGCTTGCAGCACGACCTCGGCATTGTGTGGCACGCGGGACGGCTGTATATCGCCGACACCTACAACAGCAAAATCAAGGTGCTGGATCCGGCAACCCGGCGCGTCACCACCCTGGCCGGCGGCCAGGGTGAATTCGACGAGCCGGGCGGCTTGAGCGTGGCGGGCGACACGCTGTATGTCGCCGACACCAATCACAATCGAATCGCGCTCGTAAACGTCAAAACCGGCACGGTCAATTCCCTCACGTTGCGCGATCCGCACAAGCTCCTTGGGGTGAATTGAAGCCGCGTGCAGGGTGCCGGCGATTTGACTACACTGGCTCCCATGAGCCCCGCACGCGCTTCAGCAAAAACCGCCGACCGCAAGCTGTCTTTCACGGAAGTGCTGGACTGGCTTGAAGAGGACGGCCTGGCCACGGGTGAAAAGGTGGCGCTGATGCGCGCGCTCGCCGAACGCGGCACCTACGAGGGCAAACACCCGCTGACCATCATCGGCAAGCGCGGCTGGCAGGACGAACGTCCGCCGCATGCGTTGCTGACGCCCGAAGTACTGACCGCATGGCTGGCCAGCAAGGTCGCACTTCCTTATCTGCGCATTGATCCGCTCAAACTCGACGTGCAACGGATCACGGGTGTGGTGTCGTTACCCTATGCGTCACGTTTCAATGTGTTGCCGGTCGGGGTGACAGCAACCGAAATCACGATGGCGACCGCCGAACCCTATCAGCGCGAATGGGAACGCGAAATCAGCCAGGCACAGAACAAGAAGATCCGCCGCGTGTTCGCCAATCCGGAGGAGATCGCCCGCTACCTGGTCGAGTTCTATTCCATTTCGCGTTCGGTGCTCGGTGCCGAACGCCAGAACGAAGCGACGCCGGGCTCGGGTGGCGGCCTGCAGAACCTGGAACAACTCATGGAGCTGGGTCGCGCCGGCAAACTCGATGCCAACGATCAGCACGTCGTCAGCATCGTGGACTGGCTGTTGCAGTATGCCTTCGACCAGCGTGCCAGCGACATCCATATCGAACCACGTCGCGACGAAGGCCTGATCCGCTTCCGTATTGATGGTGTCATGCACCAGGTGTATCAGATACCGGCTGCCGCGCTCGCGCCGGTGACCAGTCGCATCAAGATACTCGGCCGCATGGACATCGCGGAGCGTCGGCGTCCGCAGGATGGACGCATCAAGACCCGCGATGCCAGCGGACAGGAAGTGGAGCTGCGTCTGTCCACCATGCCGACCGCGTTCGGCGAAAAACTGGTGATGCGGATATTCGATCCCACCGTGCTGTTGCGCAATTTCCGCGAACTCGGATTCACTGATACCGACGAAAAGCAGTGGACGCGGATGATCGACAACCCGCACGGCATCATTCTGGTTACCGGGCCGACCGGATCGGGCAAGACCACGACGCTGTATTCGACGTTGAAGCAGATCGCCACGCCGGACGTGAACGTTTGCACGGTGGAAGACCCGATCGAGCTGGTGGATCCGGCGTTCAACCAGATGCAGGTTCAATCCAATATTGACCTCACGTTTGCGTCCGGCGTGCGCACGCTGCTGCGTCAGGACCCGGACATCATCATGATCGGCGAAATCCGCGATGCGGAAACCGCCGAGATGGCGGTGCAGGCGGCGCTTACCGGACATCTGGTGCTGTCCACGTTGCATACCAACGATGCACCGTCGTCAATCACCCGGCTGATGGATCTCGGCGTGCCGCCCTATCTGATTCATTCGTCGCTGCTCGGCGTGATCGCACAACGGCTGGTGCGCACGCTGTGCCCGCATTGCCGCCGGCAAACTCAATTGCCGGACGAACAATGGCAGGCACTGGTGGCGCCGTGGCAGGCGCGCAAACCCGCGCATGTCTATACCGCAGTGGGTTGTCTCGAATGCCGCAATACCGGTTACAAGGGGCGCGTCGGCATCTACGAGATGCTGAATCTTTCGCCCGCGCTCAAGCAACTTCTGACCGACCGGTTCGAGGACGATGCGTTGCGCCAGGCGGCGATCCGCGACGGCATGAAACCGCTGCGGTTGCGCGGCGCGCAGAAAGTTGCCGAAGGCGTGACAACGGTTGAGGAAGTGCTGCGTGTGGTGCCGCCGCCGAATGCCTGACGGTTTAATGCGGTCTCTGATTCATCAGGCAGCCGATTGACGGTGATTGACACTGCTGATAGCGTGCCGCCGGTCGGCCTCAAATCAATTTCAAAAAAGGGAACGTTGTTATGCGCATCTTCATGGGAATTGTCTGGTTCATTGCCTTTTATATCGTTTTGACCATTGTGTACATGATCGTGATGGGTGTCGTGATCTCATCCGGTCATCCCGTCGCGGGTTATGCGGAAGGCGTCAAAGCCGGAATCGAATTTGCGCAGGCGCATCAAACGGTGCTGTCACTGTGCCGCTGGGCGATCTTCATCCTGTCGGTTGTCTTCGCCGTCGTGGGCACCTGGAAAGGCGTGCTGCCCGGCACCAGGAAGAAAAGCGTGGCCCCGGCCGCCGACTAACCGGCCGTGGAATCCGGGTCCGCGCTAAGCGCCGCATCTGCCCGCCGACTCAGCGCCTGGTTCGCACTGTGGCTGATTCTGGGCTACGTTTTTGCACTGTACGCCGGTGCGATCGTCGCCGATATTGTCTGGGACATGGCGGTCGGAATCCGGGCGGGCATGCATGGCGGCCACATTCCGCCGCATCTGCAGCCCGGCAACCTGGCGTTGGCCTGGTCGGTGGTGACCGGAATGCTGCTCGGGGCGGGCTGGGTGACCGCGTTCAGCTGGTATTACGCAAAACCCTGGTTGCGGGAGGCGGGCGCGACCGGCGTCGCGTGGCAAAGACCCACCGGGCGTGACGCGTATTTCTTCGCAATCGTACTTGCCGTCGGTTTGGCCGCGCTGGTCGGGCTCGTTGAACACCTGATTCCGCCCGATCCGGAGCAGCTCACCGGGCCGCTGCAACGTCTGGCGAACAGCCACGGTATGGCATATGTCCTCTTCGTAATTGCCGCAGTCGGTCTCGCGCCCGCCGTCGAAGAATTCATTTTTCGTGGCGCGGCGTTTGCGGCGCTGGCGCATCGGTTTGGCACGGCCGCGGCTGCGGTGGTGACGACATTGGCGTTCGTTGTGCTGCACGCCGCCGACAAGATTCATTACTGGCCGGGCTTCATTCTCGTTGGCTGCCTCGCGGTCACTGCGATAGTTCTGCGCCTGCATTACCGTTCGCTGTGGCCGGGAATCCTGCTGCACGCCACGTATAACGGGTTGCTGATCCTGTTGTCGTGACCGGATACGGGGCGCGCAGCGTGCATTTGCTATGCTTGCGCCTTTCTGTCGTCAGGCAGCGTTTATGGCTCAAACTGAACTGTCCGACCGGCTCGCTTCGGGTCTGCACGCACTCGGGCTCAGCCTCGCGCCTGCGGTTCAGGTGCAATTGCTTGACTACGTTGCACTGCTTGCGAAATGGAATGGCGCGTACAACCTGACCGCGGTACGCGATACGGTCGAGATGGTGACGCGCCATCTGCTCGACAGCCTCGCAATCAATGCGTTTTTGCGCGGCGCACGCGTACTGGATGTGGGCAGCGGCGCGGGATTGCCGGGGATTCCGTTGGCGCTCGCCAACCCGGACCGGCAGTTCGTCCTGTTGGACAGCAACGGCAAGAAGACCCGTTTCATGATCCAGGCTGTCGCGACGCTGGGATTGCGTAACGTCGAAGTCGTGCAGAGCCGGGCCGAAGACTACCGTCCGCCAGAACCCTTTGCTACCGTGGTCAGCCGTGCCTTTGCTTCCCTCGGCGATTTTCTGCAGCTGACTGCTCACCTTTGCAGCGCGGATGGACATTGGCTGGCAATGAAGGGCGACGTGCCGGCTCAGGAAATACACCAGTTGCCGGCAGGCTTCCGTGTCGAAGCCGTGCATACACTCGATGTCCCGGGGTTGCAGGCCGCGCGCTGCGTGGTGGAAATCGTCAAATCCGCCTGAACAGCCGGGCCGCACAACGCGATGCGTAAAAAACCGCCGTATCAGGCTAAACTGGCGGTCCGCGCCCGGTGCGCGTCAACCCCGGTGCAATAGATCCGAATCCTATGGGCAGAATCATCGCAGTCACCAACCAGAAGGGCGGCGTCGGCAAGACCACCACCGCAGTGAATCTGGCTGCCTCCCTGGCTGCCACCAAACGGCGCGTGTTGCTGGTGGACATTGACCCGCAGGGCAATGCGACCATGGGTTCGGGTGTGAACAAGCACCAGCTCAAGGCGGGGACCTACGACGTCCTCATGGGCGAAGCCACCTTGGCCGACGCGCTGGTGAAGGTGGACGCGAGCGGGCTCACCCTGTTGCCCTCGAACAGCGATCTTACTGCCGCCGAAGTCACCCTGATCGGCGCCGAGCGGCGCGAGGCGCGCCTGCGCGACGCGCTGATCAATGTGCGCGGGGATTACGATTACATCCTGATTGATTGTCCGCCGTCGCTGAACATGCTGACCGTCAATGCGCTGACCGCCGCCGACGGTGTGCTGATCCCGATGCAATGCGAGTATTACGCGCTCGAAGGGTTGTCGGCGCTGGTGGCGACCGTGGATCGCATCCGGAAGAGTGTCAATCCGCGCCTCGAGATCGAGGGCATTCTGCGCACCATGTACGACCCGCGTAACAATCTCGCCAATGAAGTGTCGGCCCAGCTCATCATGCACTTCGGCGACAAGGTCTATCGCACCGTGATTCCGCGCAACGTGCGTCTGGCGGAAGCGCCGAGCTTCGGCTTGCCGGCGCTCAAGCATGACGGCACCTCGCGCGGCGCACTGGCCTATCTGGCACTCGCCGGCGAAATGTTGCGGCGCGAAGAGAAGCAGTCCGCGGCGGTTGCAACATGAGCCTTGCTGCTAGAATGCCCGGCTCTTCGTGGGAGACAGCGTTGTGGCGGTAAAACGCAAAGGACTGGGACGGGGACTGGACGCGCTCTTGAGCGGTGCCGCGCCCGTGGCGGGCGAGGAGTCCGGCGAGGAATTGCGGGACATTCCGGTGGATCTGATCCAGCCCGGCAAGTACCAGCCGCGCATGAACATGCGCCAGGAAAGCCTGCAGGACCTGGCCGACTCCATTAAAGCCCAGGGCCTGGTCCAGCCGATCGTGGTGCGCGCCATCGGCGAGCGTCGCTACGAGATCATCGCCGGCGAGCGTCGCTGGCGCGCCGCCCAGATGGCGGGCATGCGCGAGATTCCCGCCGTGGTCCGCGATGTGCCCGACCGGGCCGCCATCGCGATGGCCCTGATCGAGAACATCCAGCGCGAAAACCTCAATCCGCTGGAAGAGGCCCAGGCCCTGCAGCGGCTGATCAACGAATTCGAGATGACCCATCAGCAGGCCTCCGAAGCGGTGGGCCGTTCGCGCGCGGCGGTCACCAACCTGCTGCGCCTGCTGGAACTGACCGACGACGTCAAAGAGCTGGTCGAGCGTGGCGATCTGGAAATGGGTCATGCTCGCGCCTTGTTGCCCCTCAAGGGCCTGGCCCAGACCGGCGCCGCGCGGCGGGTCGCGGACAAGGGCCTTTCCGTGCGCGAGACCGAAAATCTCGTGCGGCGTCTGCTCAAGGAAGAAAGCGGCAGCGCGGCCAAGGGCCCGCGCCGCGTGGACCCCAATGTCCGCCAGCTGGAAAACGAGCTGACCCAGAAACTGGGCGCCAAGGTCACCGTGGAAGCGTCCAGCAGCGGCAAGGGCCGGCTGGTGATCCAGTATTCCAGTCTCGATGAACTCGACGGGATTCTGGCCCGTATCCGCTGAGCCGGCCGCCCGGATCCGGGTGCGCGGAATTAGGTAATTTTCCAGACACTTCTCGCCCTGAACGATTGAAGATACTCGTTCGGCCCGCTAAAATAGCGGGCTCTCCACACGTTGGGGTCTGACGCGCCACACCGCTGCCGCAACCGGTAACGACGTGGCTTTTTTGTTGTCCGGGGCGAGTGTGTGACAGCCGGCACCTTCGAAAAGGCCAAGCGCGGGACGATGTCGATCGTCGGCTTGCAGCTGGCGGTGACGCTGCTCGCAGCGGCAATCGCGGCCCTGGCTGGCGGCTGGCACGCGGGCTACTCCGCATTGTTCGGCGGGCTCACCAATGTGGTGGCCAGTTACTACATGGCGGCGCGCGTTTTTGCAGGTGGTCTGGCTTCCGGGCCGCGCGACTGGCTGGCGCGCCTGTGGCTGGGCGAGATCTTGAAATTCGGACTCACGATCGCACTGTTTGCACTGGCGATCGTGGTGTTCAAGGCGGCGTTTTTGCCGCTGATTTTGACCTACATGGCCACCCTGTCGGCGTACTGGGTGGGACTTCTGAGGATCAGTTTCGGGCAGGCGGCATGAGTCAGGAAACCGGAATTACTCCAGACCAGTACATCCACCACCACCTCACTTACTGGACGGTGGGGCACGGCTTCTGGTCGCTGAACGTTGACACCCTGCTGGTGTCGGTGAGTCTGGGCCTGCTGTTCTTTGTGTCGTTCTGGCTGACCGCGCGCCGCGCCACGTCGGGCGTACCCGGGCGCTGGCAGAATTTCGTGGAAATGATCGTGTCCTTTGTTGACACGCAGGTGAAGGAAACCTTCCACGGCCGCAACAAGCTGGTTGCGCCGCTCGCCCTGACGATTTTCATCTGGGTGTGGCTCATGAACTTCATGGACATGATCCCGGTTGATCTGCTGCCGCGCCTGGCGCAGTTGATTGGTGTCGCCGCGGGCCACAACCCGGAACACGTGTACCTGAAAGTGGTGCCCACCAACGACATGAACATGACGTTCGCCATGTCGTTGACGGTGTTTCTGCTGACGCTGTTTTTCAGCGTGCGGGTCAAGGGCTTTGTCGGATACGGCAAGGAACTGTTCACGCATCCGTTCGGCGCGCACAACATATTCGCCAAGCTGCTGCTCGCAGTTCCCAACCTGCTGCTCAATATCATCGAGACGATCGCCAAGCCGGTTTCGCTTTCGCTGCGACTGTTCGGCAACCTGTATGCGGGTGAGCTGCTGTTTATCCTGATTGCGCTGCTGCCCGCGTGGGTGCAGTGGCCGCTGTCATTCGCGTGGACCGTGTTCCATCTGCTGGTGATCACGATCCAGGCGTTCATTTTCATGATGCTGACTGTGGTGTACCTGAGCATGGCCCACGAGTCGCATGATGCACACTGAGTTTTGAAACACGTACTGAAATCTGCCTGAGGAGACTTAAATGGATATCGTGAATCTGATTGCCAACGTGCAGGGTATGACCGCCATCGCGGTGGGTCTGGTGTTCGGTCTGGGTGCGCTGGGAACCGCTATCGGTTTCGGTATCCTGGGCGGCAAGTTCCTGGAAGGCTGTGCGCGTCAGCCGGAACTGTCCGGCATGCTCGCCGGCCGCATGTTCCTGATGGCCGGTCTGCTCGACGCGGTGGCCATGATCGGTATCGGCTTTGCGCTGTACTTCGTGTTCGCCAACCCGTTCCTGAACGCGATCACCACCGCTGCCAAGGCTGCGGCCGGCCATTAATCGCGTTGCCGCGTAACTGATTGCAGAGGTAACGACCGTGAATATCAATGCCTCGCTGATCGCGGAAATGTTCGCGTTCGCGCTGTTCATCTGGCTGACGATGAAGTTCGTGTGGCCGCCGATCACCAAAGCGATGTCGGATCGTGAGCAGAAGATCGCCGACGGTCTGGCCGCCGGTGAGCGCGGCCGCAAGGATCTGGAGAATGCCAAGGAAGAGGCGACCCGGATTCTGCACGCCGCACGCGACAAGGCAGCAGAAGTCGCCAACGTCGCCAACCAGCAGGCCGCGATGATCCTGGAGGAGGCCCGCAAGGACGCGCAGGCGGAACGTCAGCGTCAGGCCGAAGCCGCCAAGGCGGAGATCCAGCAGGAACTGAATCGTGCCAAGGACGCATTGCGCGCGGAAGTGGCGAAAGTCGCGCTGACTGCCGCCGAACGCATCATCGAACGCGAGATCGATGCCAAGGCGCACAAGGCGTTGCTCGACGAACTCGCCGGGCAGATTCACTGAGAGGCGCACATGGCAGAAAGCATCACGCTCGCACGTCCCTATGCCAAGGCGGTGTTCGAACTCGCCCACGGCAACAAGGCGCTGGATGCCTGGAGCAAGACGCTCGGATTGCTGGCGGGATTCACCGGCAATCACAGCGTGCAGGTGATGCTGGGCGATCCGCAGGTGCCGGCCAATGTGCGCGCCCAGGTGTTTATTGAGTTGTGCGGGAAATCCGGCCACAAGCTGGATCAGCACGGCCAGAATTTCGTACGCCTGCTGGCGGAAAACCGCCGCCTGGAATTGCTGCCGGAAATCGCCGCCGATTTCGAGACGCTGCGCGCGCAAGCCGAGAATTTCATGGAAGTCGAACTGCGCGCGGCGGCACCGGTGGACGCGGCTGAGCAGAAGCGCATCAGCGACGCGCTGCAGCAGAAGCTTGGCCGCCGCATCGAGCTCAAGTACGTGGAAGACAAGTCGTTGATCGGCGGCGCGGTATTGCGCGCCGGCGATTTCGTCATTGACGGTTCGGTACACGGCAAGCTTGCCCGTCTTACCGCCGCACTGACGCAGTAAGGTTTAGAAAATCAATTCAGGACTTTGAGGATTCCGATCATGCAGCTCAATCCTTCGGAAATCAGTCAGCTCATCAAAGAGCGCATCGAACACTTCGATGCACAGGCCGAGGCCCGCAATGTGGGTACGGTGGTGAGCGTGACCGACGGCATCGTGCGTATTCACGGCCTGACCGGCGCGCAGTACGGCGAAATGCTGGAGTTCCCGCAGAACACCTTCGGCCTCGCGCTCAACCTGGAGCGCGATTCGGTCGGCGCCGTGGTGCTGGGTGACTACAAGCACATTTCGGAAGGCGACACCGTCAAGACCACGGGCCGCATTCTGGAAGTGCCGGTCGGCAAGGAATTGCTGGGTCGCGTGGTGGACTCTCTGGGTCAGCCCATTGACGGCAAGGGCCCGATCAACGCCAAGCTGACCTCGCCGATCGAAAAAGTCGCGCCGGGTGTCATTGCACGTCAGTCCGTCTCGCAGCCGGTGCAGACCGGTTTGAAGGCCATTGACTCGATGGTGCCGATCGGCCGTGGCCAGCGTGAGCTGATCATCGGCGACCGTCAGACCGGCAAGACCGCGGTTGCGGTTGACACCATCATCAACCAGAAGGGCAAGAACCTCTTCTGTATCTACGTCGCGATCGGCCAGAAGAATTCGTCCATCGCCAACGTGGTGCGCAAGCTCGAAGAGCACGGCGCCATGGAATACACCATCGTGGTGGCGGCCTCCGCATCCGAATCGGCAGCCATGCAGTACATTGCGCCGTACTCCGGCTGTTCCATGGGCGAGTACTTCCGCGACCGCGGCATGGATGCGCTAATCATTTATGACGACTTGACCAAGCAGGCCTGGGCATATCGCCAGGTCTCGCTGCTGCTCAAGCGCCCGCCGGGCCGTGAAGCGTATCCGGGCGACGTGTTCTACTTGCACTCGCGTCTGCTGGAACGCGCCGCGCGCGTCAATCCGGAATACGTGGAAAAATTCACCAACGGTGAAGTGAAGGGCAAGACCGGTTCGCTGACCGCGCTGCCGATCATCGAAACCCAGGCGGGCGACGTGTCGGCGTTCGTCCCGACCAACGTGATCTCGATCACCGACGGCCAGATCTTCCTCGAGACCGACCTGTTCAACGCGGGCA
>DASSOA010000039.1:0-6226 GCA_035701115.1 Gammaproteobacteria bacterium | reverse complement strand
AAACTTATCACGCCACTGCGTGTCGGATTGACGCCCACACATTCCAGCACCAGATGACTGTCCGGATGAATGGTCGCACCCACGAGAAAAAATGCGGCTGAGGAAAGATCGCCCGGTACGGCGATCTCCGCCCCGCGCAGTGCGGCACCGCCATGCACGCCAAGCCAGCCGTCGGCGCGCAGGCACACACAACCGAACGTGTCCAGCATCCGTTCGGTATGATCGCGGCTCGGACCCGGTTCACGCAGCCACGTGTAACCTGCTGCGTTGAGTCCTGCCAGCAATAACGCCGATTTCACCTGCGCGCTCGCGACCGGCAATTCGTAACGTAACGGCTTCAGTTCCTTGCAGCCGTGCACCGTCAGCGGCGCGTGACCCTGATTGCTCTCGATGGTCGCGCCCATCCTGCCCAAGGGTTCGATCACGCGCCGCATCGGACGGCCGCGCAAGGATGCATCGCCGGTCAGCGTACTCACAAAATCCTGTCCGGCGAGGACACCGCACAGAATGCGCATTGCGGTGCCCGAATTACCAAGATCGAGCACCTTGTGCGGGGCACGCAGTCCGCGTGATCCCGCACCGTGTACGACCAGTGCGTCCGATCCGGTTTCAATCCCGACGCCCATCGTCTGCAGCGCGTTGCGCGTTGCAACGCAATCGGCGCTTTCCAGAAAACCGGTGATGCGGGTAACGCCCTCGGCAATCGCGCCCAGAATGAGTGCGCGATGCGAAATGGACTTGTCGCCCGGCACCCGGATCCGGCCCGACAACCGGCCGCCGGGTGAAACGACGAAATCCCGAGTCCGTTCAGCTGTCATGGCAGCGCTGCGTCAGGTTGACAGGACTTTACGCAACGCCGACAGCAGGCGTGCATTCTGTTCCGGCAGCCCGATACTGATGCGCAAATGATTGGGCAGCCCGTAATTGTGAACCGGGCGAACGATCAGGCCTTCACGCAACAATGCCTGATAGACCGGCAATGCCGGTTTGCCGAAATCAACCGTCAAGAAGTTGCAGATCGAAGGAATCCACTTCAGACCGAGCTCGCGCAACCCGGTTTCGAGCTGTCGCATGCCGGCGCGATTGGTCTCGACAGTGGCGCGAATATGCTTGTGATCTTCCAGTGCCGCCAGCGCACCGGCCTGCGCCAGATTGTTCAGGTTGAACGGTTGCCGCATGCGGTTCAGCATCCCCGCAATATCGGGATGCGACAGGCTGTAGCCAGCGCGCAAACCGGCGAGGCCGTACGCCTTGGAAAACGTGCGCGTAACAACCAGATTGGAAAACTGATCCAGCAAGCCGCTGCAATCCGGATAATCCGCCTGGTCCACGTATTCGAAATACGCTTCATCTACCGCTACCAGCACATCTTTCGGCACAGCACCGATGAATTCAACAAGGCTTTCCCGGTTGAGCCAGGTTCCCGTCGGATTGTTCGGATTGGCAATAAATACAATCCTGGTTCCGGAATTGATCGCAGCCAGCATTGCCTCGAGGTTGTGACCGTAAGGCTGGCTGGAATGCGTGGCCGGGTTTGCTTCGGCCCAGCGGATTTCCGCGCCCACTGCCTGCACCATGATGGCGTACACCGCAAAGGCATGACGGGATATCACTGCATTGCGCCCAGGCTCGAGAAAGCAGCGCGCGAGAAATTCCAGAATCTGGTCGGAGCCGTCGCCAAACGTGATGCAGCGCGGATCCACGGCGTGTTTCCTGGCGACCGCCTGCCGCAGACTGAATGCCTGACCATCCGGATAAAGCGCCAGTTCGGCCAGCGCGTCGCGAATCGCCTGCAGCGCTTTCGGGCTCGGGCCGAGCGGGTTCTCGTTCGATGCAAGCTTGATGACATCGGTGACACCCAGCTCGCGCTGCAGTTCGGAGATCGGCTTGCCGGGCTCGTAGGGCTTGAGGTTACGCACGCCGCTTGAACAGATGCTGTTGATGTCGAATGCAAGTGGTTTCATGATCGGATTGTTTCTGTGTTGGTTATTAGCCCGTTACTTCAGGCCCGGCTCCGCTCGAATTCACGCATGAATTCGACCAGTTGCTTCACACCGGTTTCCGGCATTGAATTGTAGATGCAGGCACGCAGCCCTCCGGTGCTGCGATGGCCCGCCAATCCCAGCAAGCCTGCTGCCTCCGCCTCGCTCAGGAACAGCGCTTCCAGACTGCGGTCGGCGAGTGTGAACGGCACACTCATCCAGGAGCGGCACTCATGCTGCACCGGATTGCGGTACAGGTTGCTGGCGTCAATGGCATCGTACAGCAGCGCGGCCTTGCGCCGGTTGCGCTCCGCAAATGCAGCGACGCCGCCTTCAGACTTTACCCACGCCAGCATTTTCGCGGTGACATACCAGGCAAATACCGGCGGCGTGTTGTACACGGAGCTGGCATCAATGTGCGAACGCAAATCCAGCATGCTCGGCATGCCGGACGGTAGCGCCTGCAACGCATCGCGATCGACGATGACCAGCGCCAGACCCGCGATACCGAGATTCTTCTGCGCGCCGGCATAGATCAGCGCGTGATGCCGGATATCAACCGGCCGTGACAGAATCATGGATGTCATGTCGGCGACCAGCGGCACGCCGTCCACGTGCGGCACCCAGTGAAACTCCACGCCGCCGATGGTTTCGTTGACGGTATAGTGCAGAAATGCGCTGTCCGCCGGCACGTGCCATTGCGACGCCGGTGGAATCGCGGTGTAATTGCTGGCGGCCGCATCGGCGGCGACGTGCACTTTGCAGAAACGTCCCGCCTCCTTGATCGCTTTCGCGGACCAGACACCGGTATTGATATAACTTGCGACGCCATGTGTGCCGAGCAGGTTCAGCGGCGCCATGGCAAACTGCAGGCTGGCACCACCATGCAGAAACAGCACCGCGTACTGCGCCGGAATGTCCATCAGCTCGCGCAGATCGGCTTCGGTTTGCGCCATCAGCGCAGCGAAAGTATCCGTGCGGTGGCCCATCTCCAGCATGGAAATGCCGGTGTTGCCGTAATCGAGGAGTTCGTCGCGGATGGAAGTCAGCACGGCCTCCGGCAACATGGCGGGGCCGGCGCTGAAGTTCCAGGGACGCGTCATGGGATGCTGCATGACGGCGACATCAGTCGCCGTCACCCTCGCCGTCGCCTTCTTCGCTCTCGATCCGATCAACGCCCACCAGCTGTTCACCGGCGTCGAGACGGATGAGACGCACGCCCTGGGTGTTGCGGCCGATGACGGAAATTTCCTTCGCCGCCGTCCGCACCAGCGTGCCGCCGTTGCTGATCAGCATGACTTCGGCGTCTTCGGGCACCTGAATCACACCGACCACCTTGCCGTTACGGTCGGTGGTCTGGATCGAGATGACGCCCTGGCCGCCGCGGCCCTGCACCGGATATTCCGCAACCGGCGTGCGCTTGCCGTATCCGTTTTCAGTGGCGGTCAGGATATCGCCTTCACCGACAATGATGAGCCCGATAACCTGTTCGCCCTTGGCGAGCTGGATGCCGCGTACGCCGGCGGCATTGCGTCCCATCGGTCGCACGTCGGCTTCGCGGAAGCGGATGGATTTGCCGTTCGATGCGAACAGCATCACGTCGCGTTCGCCGTCGGTGATCGCCACGCCGACCAGTTCGTCGCCCTCGTTCAACTCCACGGCAATGATGCCGCTGCTGCGCTGACGCGAGAAATTGTCGAGCGAGGTTTTCTTGACGGTGCCGAGCCGGGTGGCCATGAATACGAATTTGTCGGCCGAGTAGTCGCGCACCGGCAAGGCAGCGGTGATGCGCTCGCCTTCCTGCAGCGGCAGCAGATTGACGATCGGCTTGCCGCGCGCACCGCGGCCCGCCTGCGGAAACTGATAAACCTTGAGCCAGTACACTTTGCCGATGCTGGAGAAACACAGCACCGTGTCGTGCGTGTTGGCAATAAACAGATTGTCAATGAAGTCTTCGTCCTTGACCGTGGTCGCTGCCTTGCCGCGGCCGCCGCGACGCTGCGCCCGGTAGCTGGACACCGGCTGCGACTTTGCGTAACCCGCGTGCGAAAGCGTGACCACCACGTCTTCTTCTTCGATCAGGTCCTCGATCGTAAGGTCTTCGTGCGCTGAAACAATCTCCGTGCGGCGCTCGTCACCGTACTGCTCGCGGATCGCGATCAACTCGTCGCGAATCACCTTCAGCAGCTTGTCCGGATCGGCAAGGATCGCGCGGAGTTCGCCGATCAGTTCCAGCAGTTCCTTGTATTCGCTGACGATCTTGTCCTGTTCGAGTCCGGTCAGACGCTGCAGTCTGAGATCGAGAATCGCCTGGGCCTGGGCGTCGGACAAGCGGTAGCGCCCTTCGCGCAAGCCGAATTCCGCACCGAGGTCGTCTGGCCGCGAAGCTTCCGCCCCGGCACGCTGCAGCATCTCGGTGACAATGCCGGCCTGCCAGTCGCGCGCCATGAGTCCGGTTTTGGCTTCGGCCGGTCCGGCGGATTTCTTGATCAGTTCGATCATTTCATCAATGTTGGCGAGCGCCACCGCCAGACCTTCCAGCACGTGCGCGCGTTCGCGTGCCTTGCGCAGATCGAAAATCGTGCGGCGCGTCACCACTTCGCGGCGATGCCGCAGGAACGCCTCGAGAATGGATTTCAGATCCATCAGGCGCGGCTGGCCGTCCACCAGCGCCACCATATTGATGCCGAATACGCTCTGCAGCGCGGTGTGCTGATACAGGTTGTTCAGCATCACGTCGACATTTTCACCGCGCCGCAACTCGATCACCATGCGCATGCCGTCGCGGTCGGACTCGTCGCGCAGCTCGGTAATGCCTTCGAGCTTCTTGTCCTTGACCAGTTCGGCGATGCGTTCCAGCAGCCGTGCCTTGTTCACCATGTACGGCAGTTCGGTCACGATGATGGATTGCTTGCTGCCGTCTTCGCCCTCGACGTGACTGCGGGCGCGCACAAAAATGCGGCCGCGGCCGGTGAAATACGCTTCGTGAATGCCGCGTGCGCCGTTGATCGTACCGCCGGTGGGGAAGTCGGGACCCGGCAGGTGCTTCATCAGGTCCTGGATGCTGGCGGAGGGATCGTCAATCAAGGCCACACAGGCATTGATGACTTCCCTGAGATTGTGCGGCGGGATGTTGGTTGCCATGCCCACCGCGATGCCCGACGAGCCGTTGATCAGCAGGTTCGGCAGCCGGGTTGGCAAAACCGACGGTTCCTGTTCGGACTCGTCGTAGTTCGGCACGAAATCGACGGTTTCCTTGTCAATGTCGGCGAGCATTTCATGCGCAATCTTCGCCATGCGCACTTCGGTGTAACGCATCGCCGCGGCATCGTCGCCGTCCACGGAACCGAAGTTGCCCTGCCCGTCAATCAGCACATAGCGCATCGAGAACGGCTGCGCCATGCGCACGATGGTGTCGTACACGGCGGTATCGCCATGCGGGTGATACTTACCGATGACGTCGCCGACGACGCGGGCGGATTTCTTGTAAGGCTTGTTGTAGTCGTTGCCCAGTTCCTTCATCGCGTACAGCACGCGACGATGGACCGGCTTCAAGCCGTCACGGACGTCCGGCAGCGCCCGGCCCACGATCACGCTCATGGCGTAATCCAGGTAGGACTGCTTCATCTCGTCTTCGAGATTTACGAGGGTTAACTCGCGGGCGAATTCGGCCATGCGAAAACTGGTTCTTATCCTGCTTATGGAGCCGCCGGAAATGGCAAACTCAAAGCGTTAATCTTATCACAGGCCGGTGTTTCACTGCCCGCCTGCAAAGGCTTTTGCCATGCTGTGGACGCCGGGGTTTCTGACAACGCCCCGCTCGCTAACCAATGCATCAATCAGCGCCGCCGGCGTGACATCGAATGCCGGATTGCGCACCGAAACCGCAACCGGTGGCGGCGCCGCGCTGGCAGTCTTCCAGATTTCCTGCGCGTCCCGGTATTCGATCGGGATGTCGTTACCGCTCCGCAATCCCATGTCTACGGTACCGGACGGCGCAACCACCATGAAACGGGCGCCGTGCTGTCGCGCCAGCACCGCCAGCGCATAGGTGCCGATCTTGTTGGCGACGTCTCCGTTCGCGGCAATGCGGTCGGCGCCGACGATCACCCACCGGATCGCGTCATCGCGCAAGG
Source organism: Gammaproteobacteria bacterium (assembly GCA_035701115.1). Lineage (GTDB taxonomy): Bacteria > Pseudomonadota > Gammaproteobacteria > Natronospirales > REEB76 > DASSKW01. The sequence goes on along the minus strand of DASSOA010000039.1, from coordinate 108 downwards.
TGGTAGCCGCCGCGGAATCGGCAATCAGGGTTACCGGGATGGCGTCGCGGGCGAGTTCCCAGGCGGTCAGCCGTGCCCCCTGCAGCCAGGGCCGGGTCTCGGTGGCAA
>DASSOA010000038.1:0-8119 GCA_035701115.1 Gammaproteobacteria bacterium | reverse complement strand
GCGCGGCCCGAGATATTGCCGCTGGCCTGCGACCAATCAACGCCTTCGTCGGGCATCGGCGTGCCGCTGCCATGCTCAAGGCGGGCGGCTTCAAGCTGCCATTTGAGTGCGAAATAACGCGCGGCCTCGCGGCAGTTCGGTGCGGCGCTGGCCTCCGCGTGATCGGTCGGTACCACGCCGGTGATGACCCACAATGTCGGACCGGGACCTTTCTTGGGGCGCACGCGGCCCAGCATGGCGCGATGCGGGATGATCCAGAGCCATTCGCCGGTAATGTCGGTATCGAAGACTTCGAGGTTGCGCAGATATTCCGCGACCTGCTGTTGCTGGGCTTTGTGCCATTCGGCAAAGGCGGCTTCATCAAACGGGGCAGTGGCAGACATGGGAACCTCTGAATTGCTGTTGATCCGATTTTACGGCAAATGGGGCAGGGAGAGATACGCACGCGACTGCATTTCCTGAAGGCGGCTTGCCGTGCGCTGAAACTCGAACGTCAGTCGCTTACCTGCATAGAGTGCCTCCAGTGCAGCGGCGGCGGACAGTGCCACTTTGACCTTGCGGTCATAGAACTCATCCACCAGCGCAATGAAGCGTCGCGCCTGGTCTTCGAGATCGGGTCTGAACACGGGTACATCGGAAATCAGGATCGTATGGAAACTGCGCGCCAATTCAATGTAGTCATCGGTGCCGCGTGGCCCGTCGCAGAGTGCATCGAATGCGAACCAGGCGATGCCGTCCGCTGCGCGCCGCACGGGAATCTCCCGCTGATTGATCTGTAACGGCGCGCTGTCTCCGCTATCGCTGCCGCTCAGGCGCGCAAAGAACGCCGCGAGATGCCGGTCGGCGGCGGGGCCGGCAGGTGTGTAGTACAGATTCATCTGCTCCAGGTGGCGCAGGCGGTAATCGGTATTGCCGTCCACGTTCAGCACGTGCGTATGCTGCTGCAGCAGTCTGATGGCCGGCAGGAAGCGCTGCCGCTGCAAACCGTCCTTGTAGAGATTGTCCGGCGCCACGTTCGATGTCGCGACCAGCGTGACGCCGTCCTCGAACAGGTACTCGAACAGGCGTCCCAGCAGCATTGCATCGGCAATGTCGGACACAAAGAACTCGTCGAAACACAGCACCCGTGTTTGTGCGCTGAAATCCTTCGCCACGAGCCGCAGTGGATCCTGCTGTTCTTTCAGGCGTTTGAGACCGGCGTGAACCTGTTGCATGAAACGGTGAAAGTGCAGGCGACGCTTGTCCGCGAAAGGCAGGCAATCGAAGAAGCAATCCATCAGCCAGGTTTTGCCGCGGCCCACCGATCCCCACAGATACAGGCCCTTCACGGGTTTCTGCGGTTGACCAAGCAAGCGGCGCCACCACGGTGCCGCTGGACGCCGGGTGAGATGCTGATACAGAAGATCGAGCGCGGCGACGGCGTGCGCCTGCGCGGGGTCCCTGACGAAACCGCGCCTGTCGAGGTCGGCTTCATAGCGTTGCCGCGGCGTCTGCGGCAGGTGAGCGTCATTCATCGCTCTGACTCAATCCGTCTGCAGATCGGACAGATTGCGGTACTGATCGAGTGCCTGTGGATTCGCGAGTGCCTCGGTGTTCTTGATCGGACGGTCATGAATCACATTGCGTACCGCAAGTTCCACGATTTTGCCGCTGCGGGTGCGCGGAATGTCGGTCACCGCGATGATTTTGGCCGGGACGTGGCGCGGTGAGGTATTGTCGCGGATTACTTTCTTGATCTTCCCGATTAACTGGGCGTCGAGGTTGACATCGTCGCGCAGTCGCACGAACAGGATGACACGCACATCGCCTTGCCAGTCCTGGCCGACCGCGAGACTCTCGACAATTTCGGAAAGCTTTTCCACCTGACGATAGATTTCGGCGGTACCGATGCGCACCCCGCCCGGATTGAGCGTGGCATCGGAGCGTCCGTAAATGATGAGACCGTCACGCTCGGTGAGTTCCGCCCAGTCGCCGTGGCGCCAGATATTGGGATACACATCGAAATAGGCGCTGTGATATTTGCTGCCGTCGGCATCGTTCCAGAAACTGACCGGCATGGAGGGAAACGGCTTCACGCACACCAGTTCACCGGGTTGGCCGCGCAGGCTGTGGCCGTCCTCGTCGAAAATCTGCACCGCCATGCCGAGGCCGCGGCATTGCAGTTCGCCGGGATAGACCGGCAGCAGCGGATTGCCGAGTGCAAAGCACGAAACGATGTCGGTGCCGCCGGAAATGGACGACAGGCAGACATCCTGCTTGATCTCGCGATACACATATTCTGAATTTTCGGGCAACAGCGGCGAGCCGGTCGAGGTGATGATGCGGAGCCGCTCAAGGCGGTAGCTATTGCGTGGCCTGACGTCGAACTTTTCGGCCGCGGCCAGATATTTGGCGCTGGTACCGAAAATACTCATGCCTTCCTCGTCGGCGATGCGCCACAGAATGTCGTGATCCGGATGAAACGGCGAACCGTCGTACAGGAGCACCGTGGCGCCCACCGCGAGACTCGACACCAGCCAGTTCCACATCATCCAGCCGCAGGTGGTGAAATAGAAAATCACGTCGTCGCGGCGCAGGTCCGTGTGCAGCACCAGTTCCTTGAGATGCTGGATCAGCGTACCGCCGGCACCGTGCACGATGCATTTCGGCACGCCCGTCGTGCCGGAGCTGTACATGATGTAGATCGGATGATCGAACGGCAGTTGCGCGAATTCGATGTCGGTCGCGTCGGTCAGGAAAGCGTTCCAGTGCACGGCATGCGGAACCGCGCTGATGTCGGGCTGCTCGCTCACGTACGGCACCACGATGACGTTCTGCACGGAGGGAAGTTGTTCCAGTACCCCGCGAACCCGTTCCAGTGAGTCAATGGTTTTGCCGGCGTAGAAATAGCCGTCACAGGTGAACAGCACTTTCGGCTCGATCTGACCGAAGCGGTCGAGTACGCCGTTGACCCCGAAATCCGGCGAACAGGACGACCAGATTGCGCCGATGCTGGTTGCAGCCAGCATCGCGATGATGCTTTCGGGGCGATTCGGCATGAACCCCGCCACGCGATCGCCGGTTTGCACGCCGGCACGCTTCAACGCGTCCGCGAGCCGTGCAACCTGCGTATACAGTTCTCTATACGTCAGCGCGATGCGCTTGCCGTCCTGCTCGCAGCGGAACACCAGTGCGGTGCGGTCGTCACGGTAGCGGAGCAGATTCTGGGCAAAATTCAGTTTGGCGCCGGTGAACCACTTCGCTCCCGGCATGCGGTCTGCGTTTACCAGGACTTCGTCCCAGGTCCGGCTGGATTCGATACCGCAGAAGGCCCACACCTGGGGCCAGAATTTTTCCGGATAGTCCACCGACCACTGATACAGCGCGCGGTAACTCTGCACGTTCGGGTCGCATTCGCGCCGGATGTAATCCAGAAAGCGCGTCATGTTGGCGTCGCGGATGACGGCTTCGGATGGTGTCCAGAGTGCTTCGGTCATGGATCAGGCCTGAAATTTCTACGAGATGGATTTATGCAACTTTAACTCCCTCTCCCTTCGGGAGAGGGTTGGGGTGAGGGTACCCCGGATTCTGCAAACAACAAACCCTCACCCGGCGCTTCGCGCCACCCTCTCCCGGTGGGAGAGGGGAATACGAGTCGAGTTTATTTGAGTTTGTCCAGTTCCTGTTCCAATTCCGGCAGGATCTTGAACAGGTCGCCGACCAGTCCGATGTCCGCCACCTGGAAGATCGGCGCATCCGGATCCTTGTTGATGGCGACGATGGTGCGTGCATCCTTGATGCCGGTGAGATGCTGGATCGCGCCCGAGATGCCGACTGCCACGTACAGGTCCGGTGCGATGATCTTGCCGGTCTGGCCGACCTGCAGATCGTTGGGCACGAAGCCGGCGTCCACCGCTGCGCGCGATGCGCCCACGGCCGCGCCGAGCTTGTCGGCGAACTTGTAGATGATCTCGAAGTTTTCCTTGCTGCCGACACCACGGCCGCCGGAGACGACGCGCGGCGCGGACTGCAGGTCGGGCCGATCGCTCTGCTGTGCGTTCAATTCCACGAACCGCGTGTGCGACGGAATTGCCGCATCGGTGCTGGCTGAGGTGATTTCCGCCGAGCCGCCGGTGCCGGCTTCCTGCCAGGAAGCGGTGCGCACTGTGGCGAGAATGCACGGCTCGGCCGGCGCCTTCACTGTCACGATGGCGTTGCCGGCATACATGGGCCGCACGAACGTCGTCGCATCCACCACGTTCATGACGTCGCTGACCTGTTGCACGCCGAGCAGAGCGGCAACACGCGGCAGCACATCCTTGCCGAAGGTGGTGGAGGGAATCAGCACGTGCGAGTAGCCGGACGCGAGCTTCACAATCTGCGGCGCCAGCACGGCGGCAAGCTGATGCGCGTTTTCGGCGCGCTCGATCTTGAGAACGCGTTTCACGTGTTGCAGTTTTGCAGCCGCATCGGCGATTGCTGCAGCGTCGCCTGCAAATACCGCGATATCAATGTCGCCGCCAATGGCGTGTGCGCAACTCACTGCGCGCGCGGTCGCGGAATTCAGTTTCTTGCCGTCGTGTTCAGCAATGACGAGAATCTTTCCCATTACAGCACCCCTTTATCTTTAAGTGCGGCGACCAGGGCCGGTACATCGGCGACTTTGTGACCGCCGGCGCGTTGTTGCGGCGGCGCAAAGCGTACCGCCTGCAGCGTCGGCGCGGCCGCAATGCCGAGTTCGTCCAGCTTGATGGTCGCGAGCGGCTTGCTCTTGGCTTTCATGATGTCCGGCATCTTGACGAAGCGCGGCGTGTTCAAACGCAGATCCGTGGTCACCACGGCGGGCAGGTCCACCGCGATCGTTTCCAGGCCGGCATCCACTTCGCGGGTCACGGTCAACGTCTGCTCCTTGAGTTCGACCCGGGATGCAAACGTGGCCTGCGGACGATCCCACAATGCCGCCAGCATCTGGCCGGTCTGGTTGCTGTCGTCGTCAATGGCCTGTTTGCCGAGGATCACCAGATCGGCGTTTTCGCGTTTCACCAGTTCGTGGAATATGCGCGCCGCCATGAGCGGCTGGATGGCGTCGGCGGTTTCGACCAGAATGGCGCGATCCGCGCCCATGGCGAGCGCCGTGCGCAGTTGCTGTTGTGCATCGCCGGGACCGATGCTGACGGCGATAACTTCCGCCTGGGTTCCCTTTTCCCGAATCCGCAACGCTTCTTCCAGCGCAATCTCGTCGAACGGATTGATGCTCATCTTGACGCCGCTGGTTTCGACGCCGGAGCCGTCTTTCTTGACCTGTACGCGCACGCTGTAATCCACGACGCGTTTGATGCCGACAATGATCTTCATTCTTGTGACCTATGTAGAGAATACGTGTAACGAGACCGATTAGAACCGCAAATTCTGATGGACAACCATGCTCATAGATTCTGGTAGTTCGGTCCGGATCCGCCTTCCGGCGTCGTCCAGGTAATGTTTTCGTACGGGTCCTTGATGTCGCAGGTTTTGCAGTGCACGCAGTTCGCGGCGTTGATCTGCAGACGTTTGACACCGTTTTCCTCGACCATTTCATAAACCTGTGCCGGGCAGAAGCGGGTACAGGGGTTGGCGTATTCCGTTACGCAGCGCCCGACACAGATGGAGGTATCCGGCACTTTCAGGTGCGCGGGCTGATGCTCGTCATGGGTGGTGGCCGCGAAATACACCGAGGCCAGCCGGTCGCGGGGCGGCAGGGTGCGCGCAACATAGTCTTCCGCTGCGGCGAGATTGTCACCCTGTTTCTTCAGGCTCTGCCAGTCGTTGTGATTGCGAAGCGTCCACGGCAGTTTGCCGAACGTAATGGTTTCGAGTGCGGCGTTGAGCAGCCCGACCCACAGGCCCTTGTGAAATCCGGGCCGGATGTTGCGGATCTTGTGCAATTCCTTTGCAGAGGCGGACGAACGCCAGAAGGCATCGAAGCCTTCGCTGCTGCCGTGCGCGGCGAGATGTTCCGCCGCCAGCATGCCGGAGCGCAACGCGGTGTGCACGCCTTTGATTTTCGGTACGTTGAGCGTGCCGGCCGCGTCGCCGACCAGCATCGCGCCCGGCATCTCGAGTTTCGGCAGCGACTGGATGCCGCCTTCCGCAAGCGCACGCGCACCGGCGGAAACGATTTCGCCGCCTTCCAGCAGCGCCTTTACGCTCGGGTGGTGTTTGAATTGCTGAAATGCCTCGAACGGCATGAAGTCTGGATTCTCGTAATCCAGACCGATCACGAAGCCGACATACACGCGGTCGTTGTCGAGATGATAGATAAAGCTGCCGCCGTAGGTTTTCGAATCCACCGGCCAGCCGATGCTGTGCTGGATCAAACCGGGTTTGGCGCGACCGGGCGGCAGTTGCCACAGTTCCTTGAGCCCGATGCCGTAGGTCTGCGGTGAGCGGTCCGCGTCCAGTTTGAATTCGCGGATCAGGCGCTTGCTTACGCTGCCGCGGCAACCTTCCGCGAGTACCGTCACGCCGGCGTGAATATCAACGCCGGCCGCGAAATTCGGACCCGGCGTGCCGTCTTTCTCGAGACCCATGTCGCCGCAGCGCACGCCGATGACCTTGCCGTCTTCGATCAACGGCGCGGCGGCCGGAAAGCCCGGAAACACGTCCACACCCAGCGCCTCCGCCTGCGTGGCGAGCCAGGCGCACAGGCTGCCCAGCGAGACGATGAAATTGCCGTGATTGTTCATCTGCGGCGGGGTGGGGAGTCGCAGCCGGCCGGTTCGGGTCAACAACACAAATTCGTCTTTCGCCGCAGGCACGCAGATCGCCGGCGGGGTCTTGCGCCACTCGGGCAGGAGTTCATCGAGCGGGGCGGGTTCCATCACGCAGCCCGACAGGATATGGGCGCCGACCTGGGAGCCTTTTTCGAGCACGCAGACGGTCTTGTCGGGGCTGAGCTGCTTGAGGCGGATGGCGCAGGCCAGGCCGGCCGGACCCGCGCCGACCACCACCACGTCGTAAGTCATTGTGTCTCTTTGGATTTCCACGCCGGGCCCCGCTGAAACAACCGGCCCCGGAAGGGGGCCGTTCCAAGCCGTCTATTTTAACGGTTCGGGCGGTGGGACTCATCTTTTCAGGGTGGCCGACGGCTGTCGCCGTTCGGCGCCGCGAGACGCAGGCCCGCAGGCTGGACGGGCGAGTCGCCGTGTTTCGCCGTCAGCGCCGGCGATGCGTCATGCCCCGGGTTGCCAAAACCATGAAGGCATTCATTTTTATCCATGCACGCGATCTCTATAATGAGCAGCTCATGTCAATCAGCATTCCATCGTGATACGCAACACCCTGCTGCCGCTCAGCGCGCTGTTCATCGCCGCGCTGGTGATGATGCTTGGCAGCGGCTTGCTGGGCTCGTTCATCAGCCTGCGGCTGAGCCTTGCCGACTATCGCAGTTCGATCATTGCGCTGGTCATGGCCGGGTACTACGCCGGACTCGTGGTGGGTTCGTTCGTGGCACCCGGCGTGGTGCGGCGGGTGGGGCACATCCGTGCGTTTACCGCGTTTGCCGCGCTCAATACCATCGTTGCGCTGCTGCACGCGTTGTATCAGTCCGCGTTCACCTGGGGACTGCTCCGGATTGCGACCGGCATCGCCATGATGGGACTCTACATGGTGATCGAGAGCTGGCTGAATGAGCGCGCGGAAAGCAGCGTGCGCGGCCGGGTATTTTCCGTTTACATGGTGATGACGTTCTTTGGTCTGGGCGGTGGCCAGTTCCTGCTGGATGCAGGAAACGGCGATCCGCGCACGCCGTTTATGCTGGTCGCGATCCTGTTTGCCGCCTGTCTGATTCCCGTGGCGCTGACACGCGCAGCGCATCCGCAACCGGTGGGGCACATCGAATTCCGCATCCGGAAATTGTTCAGGGTTGCGCCGTTTGGAGTCTGGGGTTGTCTTGGCGCGGGGCTGGCAAACGGCGCGTTCTATGCGCTGGGTCCGACCTTTGGCGTGCGCGAAGGACTTACGGTTGCCGAAGTTGCATCGTTCATGGGCGTCACGATACTCGGCGGACTGGTATTGCAATGGCCGATCGGTACCGTGTCGGACCGGTTCGATCGTCAGCGCGTGATCGGCATGCTGGCGTTTGCGGTTGCGATTGCGAGCT
>DASSOA010000037.1:0-9024 GCA_035701115.1 Gammaproteobacteria bacterium | reverse complement strand
TCCAAGCGGTTCGTGCTTTCAGGACTGCGGACGGTATCGAATGGCATACACTTGGCCCAAATCGGGCCGGTCGGCGGAGGGCGCCCAGTTTAGCAGGTTTGCCGGGCGCGTCAGGGGGTTGGCATCCATCCTCGGGCGATGCCGCCGGCAGCAGCCCGGCACCCGCGCCGCGGAGCTCACCCAGCGGCTGGAGTCAGCTGAGCAGACCGGGGAACTGCCCTGCAGGCGACGCGCCGAGCGCAGGCTTGCGTGCACCTTCCGGCAAAAAAGCCCGGCCGTTCACGGGCCGGGCTTGCTTATTTGTTGATGTAATGAAGAGCCGCCGTCCGCTGGTGACGCGCCACGGAGCGCCAATCGTGCGCCTATTTCCGGGTCGCCGCCTCTTCTTTCTGCACGAGAAACTCGACGCACTTCATGATGTCGGGCGGCGCCATTTGATAGCCTGCGCCGGTTTTCCATTTGCCGTTCACGATCAGGGTCGGCACGCCTTCCAGGCCGTAACGCTGCTCGATCTCGGATGCCTGATTCAGTTTGAGCTGGACCGAAAACGAATTCCAGGTTGATTCGAACTGCTGCTTGGTGATGCCGTAGTTCGCGAAAAACCCTTCCAATGCATCCTCGCTTTGGGCGAGTTTGTACTGCTGTTTCAGGTGAATGGCATTGAACAGCGGCGTATTGATCTTCGGCTCGAGACCCAGTGCCTGGGCCGTGTAGAACGCCTGCGCCGCGGTCATCCATTCCGATCCAGGCAACGCGCCCGGAATGCGTTTGAATACCACGTTGGCCGGTTTGTGCTTGAGCCAGGCTTCGAGATACGGCTCAAGTGCGAAACAGTGCGGGCAGCCGTACCAGAAGAATTCGATCACTTCCACCTGGCCCGGCTTGACCGAGGTCGGTTGCGCCGGCGACACGGGAACGTAGTTGACGCCTTCCTGAAAGCTGGTCATGTCCGCAGATGCCATACCGGCGTAGAACCAGGCGCAAATCGCCAGGCAACAGACTGTCAAAATTCTCGTGTATCGCATGTCGCACTCTCCAGAGCGAAATTAATCCGATCTTAATGTTTACCTTGTTCGACCTTTTGGACCAGCATATTGACGCACTGCATGATCTGCTTGGGAGACATGTACGTGCCGTCGCTGGTCTTGTAGCCGGCGCCGGTTTCCCACTGGCCGTTGATGATGAGCGTCGGTACGCCCTCCAGCCCGTAGCGCTGCTCGATATCCGCCGCTTCGTTCATTTTCAGCTGGACTGAAAACGAATTCCAGGTGGAATCAAACTGTTTTTTGCTGACGCCGTAATGACCAAAAAATTGCTGCAGCGCATCCTGGTCATTGGTCAATGCGTATTGTTTGTCCACATGAATGGCATCGAAAAGCGGAACATGAATTTTCGGTTCGAGGCCCAGCGCTTTGGCCGTGTAATAGGCGCGGCCATCAACATCCATGTGTTCGCCCCAAGCCATGGCCACTGGTATTCGCCGCATCACGACGTTCGCCGGTTTGTGCTTGAGCCAGGCTTCAAGATAGGGGTCGAGCGCGAAACAGTGCGGGCAACCGTACCAGAAAAATTCGATGACTTCGATTTGCCCGGGTTTGACAGAGGTGGGCTCCGCGGGCGACACCGGCACGTAACTCACGCCTTCCTTGAACACCGGCGTTGCCAGTACGCTGCCGGTAAAACCCAGGGCAAGCGCAGTAACGGTTAACCACTTGATGACTTTGCGATGCATCCGGCTTGCCCCCTGATTCCGCTTCGAACCCTACTCCGCAGGAACGCTCGACACCGCGGCTTCTTCCTGCTGCACCAGCCAGTTCACCGCGGTCATCACCTGGGAATTCGGCAGGTGATAACCGGGACCGGTCAGCCATTTGCCGTTCACCACCAGCGTCGGCACGTCGAGTATGCCGTAGCGCTGCGCGAGCACCTTGGCCCGCACCAGCTTGGTATCGACGTTGAGCGAGTTCCACGCGGTATCGAACTGCTGCGCGGTAATGCCGAACTGCTTGACGAAAAAGTCGCGGAACGCCTGTTCGCTGTCGAGTTGCAGATGCTGCACATGAATCGCGTTGAAAATTGCCGGGTGGGCCTTGTCAGCGAGACCCAGTTCCTCGGCGGCAAAATACGCGCGCGCATCGGTATCCCAGACGGGATTGAGCGCGGCAGGCACGCGACGGAACACGACGTTGTCCGGTTTGCTGCGCAGCCAGGTATTGACGTAATCCTCAAGCGCGAAGCAGTGCGGGCAGCCGTACCAGAAGAATTCGATGACTTCGATCTGACCCGGCTGCACCGACGTCGGCTGGGCGGGAACAACCGGAACGTAGTTGACGCCGTCCTTGAACGGTGCTGCCGCCGGATTCGCCGCGCGAGCGAACCCCGGCAGCAACAACAGCGACAGACACAGGGCGGCGAAGGTTTTCATGTCGGACCCGCGGATAACACCCGATTATTGGACTTAACGCACACAGTCAGTTGAGAGTTTACGCGGCCGCCAAAGTTCAGCGGCTTACTGCTGGACAGGCGTCTGGTGCAATCCCTGAATGTAGGATGCGACTGCTTTCATCTGGCTGTCGTTCAGCCGCGCGGCGATCGTATCCATCATCGGACTCTTGCGTGCGCCACTGGCGAAGGCCTTGAGCTGGGCGATCACGTAATCGGCATGCTGGCCGGCAAGAGCCGGGACCACCATGGGGGCATTCCCCGCGCCGTCCGGACCGTGACACGCCGAGCAGGCCGGGATCTGGGCGCCCTTGTCGCCGCCGCGATAGAGTGCCTCGCCGGCCTTGACCAGTCCCGGATCGGCCTCACCGGTCTGCACCTTCTGACTCGAGAACCAGGCCGCCACATTCTGCATGTCCTGTTCGCTCAGGCCGGCGGCCATGCCGGACATGATCGGGTTCTGGCGCTTGCCCGACTTGAAATCCTGTAATTGCTTGACGATGTAATCCGCATTCTGTCCCGCCAGTTTCGGGAACTGGGGGCTGGCGCTGTTGCCGTCGGCGCCGTGACAGGCGGCACAGGTGGAAGCCGCTTTCTTCTGGCCCGCGGCAGCGTCGCCGGTCGCGGCTACATTCGATGCAAACGCCAGGGCGCCCAGTACGGCAGCGGTCATCACAAACTTGTTCATGCGGAACAGCTCCTAAGCAGACGTAAAAATCGGACGGCGCGGCGGCCATACGGTATGCTCGCGGAACCGGATGCCCGCGAACTGGGCCTGCCACAAATGAAGTCCGGATTTTACACTAAACGCGGCCAGCGACGGCCGTCCCGCCGGGGTTGCCATGCCAGCCGATTTCAGACACACCCGCTTTCTGAAGAGCGCCGCCGCACTGGCTGACCTGCCACCCGATACCGGCTGTGAAGTCGCCTTCGCCGGCCGTTCCAATGCCGGCAAATCCAGTGCGCTCAACGCCATTACCGGGGTAAACGGGCTGGCCCGGGTCAGCAAGACGCCGGGCCGCACGCAGCTGATCAATCTGTTCACGCTGGACGAGACCCGGCGCTTGGTGGACTTGCCCGGTTACGGTTATGCCAAGGTGCCGGATGCGGTGCGGGCGCAATGGGGGCGCCTGATGGAGGCGTATTTCAGCTGCCGCCAGGCACTGGTTGGACTGGTGCTGGTCATGGATATCCGCCATCCGCTGACGGAATTCGACCGCCACATGCTGGCCTGGTCCAGTCCCCTGAATCTTCCGGTGCTGGCCCTGCTGACCAAGTCAGACAAGCTGACCCGCAACCATGCCAATCAGGCGGCACGCGAGGTTTCCCGTCAGCTGGCTGCATTTCCCATGGCCACGGTCGGGATTTTTTCGGCGGTGTCACGCCAGGGCGTGGATGCGGCGCGGCAAATTCTCGCCACTTGGCTGCACATGACATAATTTTGTGGCCGAATCAAAAAAAACCCCGGTGCCAAAGGGGGAAAACACCGGGGTCAATGGCTTCACCCGGCTTGGGGAGACCGGGTTGCGTTGCCCGCTCAGGGAGGTGAGCAGGCTGAGCACCGTTGCGGCGCTCGTAACCTTTGAAACCTGTAGCGGAAAATAGTTCCGTTTCCGAAAAGGAATTTCTTGGCGACGGCAGCTATCCCGGTTCAGTGCGCTTCGTCCCAGTTATTGCCGACGCCGACGTCCACCACCAGCGGCACCTTGAGTTGTGCGGCAGCCGCCATGCGGGCGGGCACCTCGTGTTTGATGGTTTCCAGCGCCGATTCCTCGACTTCGAACACCAGTTCGTCGTGCACCTGCATGATCATGCGCGCGCCGATGCCGCTTTGCCTGAGCCAGGCGTGCACATCCAGCATCGCGCGCTTGATGATGTCCGCCGCCGTACCCTGCATCGGCGCATTGATTGCGGTGCGTTCCGCATACTGGCGCAACTGCGGATTGCGCGCCCGGATATCCGGCAGATACAGGCGCCGGCCGAATACGGTTTCCACGTAACCCTGTTCGCGCGCGAGCACGCGGGTGCGGTCCATGAAATGCTTGACGCCGGGATAGCGGGCAAAATACAGATCCACATATTCCTGCGCCGCGCCGCGCTCGATGCCGAGCTGCTTCGCAAGGCCGAACGCGGACATGCCGTAGATGAGCCCGAAGTTGATGGCCTTGGCTGAACGCCGTTGATCGGCGCTGACCTGATCGGGTGCGGCGCCGAACACTTCGGCTGCGGTGGCACGATGAATGTCCATGCCCTGCGCAAACGCTTTCAGCAGGCCTTCGTCGCCGGACAGATGCGCCATGATGCGCAATTCGATCTGCGAGTAATCGGCCGCCACCAGCTTGCGCCCCTGCGGCGCGATGAATGCCTGACGGATGCGGCGGCCTTCGGCGCTGCGCACGGGAATATTCTGCAGATTGGGATCCGATGACGACAATCTGCCGGTCGCCGCAATCGCCTGGTGATAGGACGTGTGCACGCGCCCGCTGCGCGAATCCACCTGTAACGGCAGCTTGTCGGTGTACGTGGACTTCAATTTGCCGAGTCCCCGGTACTCGAGAATCACTTTCGGCAATTCATAGGATGCCGCAAGCTCCTCCAGCACATCTTCCGCGGTGGAAGGTTGACCGCCCGGTGTTTTGCGCAGCACCGGCAACTGCATGTCGTTGAACAGAATCTGTTGCAGCTGTTTCGGCGAATCCAGGTTGAACGATCTGCCGGCGAGCGTTTCGGCCTTTTCCGCCAGTTTGCGCAGCGTCTCTTCGATTTCGCGGCTCTGCGCATGCAGCATCTCGATGTCGAGCAGCACGCCGGTGTGTTCCATGTCGAGCAGCACACTGACCAGCGGTATTTCGATCTCTTCGTAGAGCGCTTTCAGCTTCGGTTGCGCCGCAAGTTTCGGCCACAGCTGCTGATGCAGACGCAGGGTGACGTCGGCGTCTTCCGCGGCGTAGCGGCTGGCGTCGTCAATGCGAACTTGGTCGAAGGTGATCTGTTTGGCACCCTTGCCGGCTACGTCTTCGTAATGGATGGTGTGGTAATCCAGATATTTTTCGGCCAGCGAATCCATGTCGTGGCGACTCGCGGTGCTGTCCAGCACATAGGATTCGAGCATCGAGTCATGCCTGATGCCTGCCAGTTCAATGCCATGATTGCGCAACACATGCGCGTCGTACTTGATGTGGTGACCGAGTTTCGGGCGCTGCGGGTTCTCCAGCAGCGGTTTGAGTTTTGCCAGTGTCCGGTCGCGATCGAGCTGGTGCGGCGCATCGGCGTAGCGGTGTGCCAGCGGCAGATAGGCGGCTTCGCCGGCTTTCACCGCAAACGACACGCCGACGATCTCCGCCTGCATGTAGTTCAGGCTGGTCGTTTCGGTGTCGAATGCGAACAGGTCAGCCTGTTCCAGCCGCGCGAGCCATTCATCGAGTGCGGTCTCGCTCAGAACGGTGTCATAGTGCGCCGGCTTTTCACTAACGTTCCTTGCTGCCGGCGTGCTTGCGACAGGCGCCGGAGTTGTAGCGACACCTGGCTTTTCGTTCTTTTCCCGAAGCCAGCTGAAGCCAAGGCGTGGGTGCAGCGCGGCGAGTGCTGCGCTGTCCGCCGCGCGCATATGCAACGCATCGTCGCCCAGTTGAAGATCCAGTGCGCAGTGAATGGTTGCAAGCTGGCGTGACAGCATGGCCTGCTCGCGGTGCTCGGCAAGTTTTGCCGGAAGCTGTTTGGCGCCGCGAATCGGCAACTGCGGTATTTCATCGAGGCGCTTGTACAGTTCCTCCAGGCTGCCGAAATGCGCCAGCAGCGGCGCCGCGGTTTTCGGACCGATGCCGTGCACGCCGGGAATGTTGTCGGAGGTGTCGCCCACGAGCGCCAGATAATCGATGATCTGTTCCGGCCAGACATCGAACTTCTCCTTCACGCCGTCGCGATCCAGTGTCGAGCCGGTCATGGTGTTGACCAGCGTGATGTGATCGTTGACCAGCTGCGCGATGTCCTTGTCGCCGGTGGAAATCAGCACATGCTGTCCGTTGGCGGCTGCCTGCGTTGCCAGCGTCCCGATCACGTCGTCGGCCTCGACACCGCTGATCTGCAGCACCGGAAAACCCATCGCGCGCACCAGCTCCAACAGCGGCTCGATCTGCGCGGCGAGATCGTCCGGCATCGGTGGGCGGTTCGCCTTGTATTCCTCGAACAGTTCGTCACGGAATGTCTTGCCGCGTGCATCGAACACCACGGCGACCTGCTCCGGCTGATAATCCGCCACCAGCTTCTTGAGCATGTTGGCAACGCCGTACACCGCGCCGGTCGGTTCGCCTCTGGGATTGGTCAGTGGCGGCAGCGCAAAGAATGCGCGATACAGATAGGACGAGCCGTCCACCAGGATGAGGGGTTTAGGTTCAGCGTTCATCTGGCAGGATATCCAGCGCCATCAAATCATTACAGGTTTCGCGGCGGCGAATCAGTTCGACGCGCGCGCCGTCCACCAGCACTTCGGCAGGCCGCGGCCGGCTATTGTAATTGGATCCCATGCTGGCACCGTACGCGCCGCAATCCATGATTGCCAGCAACCCGCCGGCGCCAATCGCCAACCGGCGCTCGCGCGCCAGTACGTCGGCACTTTCACATACCGGTCCGACCACGTCATATAGTGCGGTTTCCGTTCCGGGCGTGACTTCACGCACGTCGTGCCACGCGTCATACAGTGCCGGTCGCAGCAATTCCGTCATGCCCGCATCGGTTACCAGCAATTTCGCATACGGCGTTGTTTTCACATACTCGACGCGCGTCAGCAGGATGCCTGCGGCGCCCACCAGTGCCCGGCCGGGTTCGATCAGCAATTGCAGTTCGCGGTCGCCGAGCACTTCGCGGGCCACGGCAGCGAACTCGCCCAGGTCCGGGATGGACTCATCCCGATACCGGATGCCGAATCCACCGCCGAAGTCGAGATGCTCGAGCGGCGCACCGAATTCCGCATAACGGTCCGCGAGTCTTGCCACGCATCGCCAGGCTTCGGTGTAGGGGGCGAGATCCGTGATTTGCGAACCGATGTGGCAGGTCAGACCGACGAGACGGACACCCTGCAACTCAAGTGCACGCCGGACCACCTGTTCCGCAAACCCGGCATGGATGCCGAATTTGGATTTGGAGTGCCCGGTGTGAATATGCGGATGGGTTTGCGCCTGAATTTCCGGATTGATGCGCAATGCGACCCGTGCAGTTTTTTGCATTCCGAGCGCGATGGCATTGATGCGTTCGAGTTCCGCGGCCGATTCCACGTTGAAACAGCGAATGCCGACGGCCAAGGCACGCCGGATTTCGATTTCACGCTTGCCGACACCGGAAAAAACCACGGTCTCCGGTTTGCCTCCGGCGCGCAACACGCGCTCCAGTTCACCGCCTGAAACAATGTCAAACCCGGCGCCGAGTTTTGCCAGCAAACGCAGCAACGCGAGGCTGCCGTTGGCTTTTACCGCGTAACAGATCTGATGCGGGGTGCCCGCGAGCGCCTGTGCAAAGCGCGCATACGCCTGCTCGACGGCCTGCCGTGAGTAAACATAAAGCGGTGTATCAAAGCGGACGGCAAGTTCGTTCAGCGCGACCGCTTCCGCATGCAGCTCACCCTTCCGGTAGTGGAAGGGCGCGGTCGCTGCGCGATGCTCGCGCAGCATGATCAGCGACGGATCCGCGGTGGCGGCGCAGACGATTGGCTCGCGGGCGCGGCAGCAGCAGGGGCTTGCCGTGTCGCCGGCGCCGGCACCGGCAACGCGGGTGCCGGCGCCGGCACGCTCGAGGCTGCCGGCGGCATGCGGGTTGTCGCGCGGGGTGCGGCCGGCTGTTGCGGCAGATACAGCGGTCCGGTCTGGCCACAGCCTACCAGTGCGCCGGTGCACAGTATCAATGCAAAGGTGTTACGGAGCGCAAGCATGCTCGCAGTATAAAGGTGTTACATTTAATTGGTTAGCGCGGGGAGGCCGCAGCATGAGTCATCTTGAACTGGCCGGCTGGATTACCTGCGGTGTGCTGATCGCGTTCGGCATCGCGGGTCTTGCCTTGCTGCTCGGCAGTTTCAAACAGCTGATCCGCCTGCATCTGATCAACGGCAGCGGCCGACTGTTGTTCGGGTTGGTGCTGTTGTTTGCAGCCGCATTCGGCGCAGCCCTGCTGCTGGACTTGCGCACCTATCTCGCGCTGACCGCCGAGCAACCGGTGGCGACAATCTGGTTCAGCCGGCTCGGCCCGCAGCATTTTCAGGCTCGCCTGAGCGATGCGGACGGGCAGGTGACTGATACGGATCTGCACGGTGATCAGTGGGAACTGGACGCGCGGGTAATCACCTGGAAAGGCTACGCGACCGTGCTCGGTTTCCACACTCTGTACCGTCTGGACCGGCTGAGCGGGCGTTACGCCAACATCGGCCAGGAATTGCACGACACACACAGCGCCGTGGCGCTCACCAGCCCAACTGGCCTCGACGCCTGGTCGCTGCTGCACCGCCATCCGCGCTGGATGCCCTGGATGGAGGCCACCTATGGCAGCGGCGTATTTCTGCCCATGGCCGACGGTGCGAAGTACCAGGTCATGCTCAGC
>DASSOA010000036.1:0-43048 GCA_035701115.1 Gammaproteobacteria bacterium | reverse complement strand
GCCGAGCGCGGCCAGTCCTTCACGCCGCGGCCCAGTTCGCCGGTGCGGAAAATCCAGGCCACCCGCAGATCCTGCACATTGGCCGGTGTGATCTGGGTAAGGGGCGAGTACCGCGTGCCGGCGGCATCGCCGCCGTAGGCGGACCAGCTTCCGGCATCCACTGCCCCGGCAGTCCCGGTAGCCGCCAGCGCCACGGCTGTCACCATCGCAAAAACCGTCCTGTTCATCCGCTTGCTCCCGTTTGACGATGGCTGTCACTTTAGGCGCGGCAGGCGGGCGCTGCCACCGGGATTGGGACGAGCGGCGCTATTCCGGGACGAACGGCGTGAAGTCGGACGCGACGGGATTCAGTGAAAGAGGTGGGCGAGCCGGGTGCGATAGCGGCGGCTGAAGTTCACGAAACTGCCGTCCTTGAGCACGATCCGGTAATCGCCGTGGTCCCAGGGCTGGATCTCACGGATGCGGTCGATGTTGACGATATGGCCACGGTGCACGCGGGCAAAGCGCTTCTGATCGAGCTTCCGTTCCAGGGTGACCAGCGATTCGCGCAAGGGATACACATCGCCCTTCACGTAGATGCTGACGTAATTTCCGTCCGCTTCAATACGATCAATGTCGGCAATGGCAAGGATGAACTCGCGGTTGAGTTTGCGCACCACCAGGCGTTCGAGTGGGTCGTCAGCCGGTGCCGTGTCGCCGGCTGCATCGAACTGCGATGCGACATCCGCGGTAGTTTCAGAAGACCGGCGCGAGTCCATCCACAGCCCATAGAAGCGGAACGCCAGCAGGCCGACCATCAACAGCCAATAGGCCACAAAATCCTTGCGGTACTCGTAGAACCAGTTGGGCCACCAGGGTCCGAAGTCATAATCTTCGCCCGCGAACCGGTAAACGAGATCCCGCAAGCCGACCATGCCGGCTACATGCAGCAACGAGAGGGGTAACGTGCCGATCAGGTGTGCCGGCAGGCTTCGCAGCCAGGTGCTGCCGGTCAGCGGGTAACGGGCCAGCCACCAGTTCATGGCCGGAATCAGCAGCCACAAACAGAAGCAACTCGTGGACTCCCAGGTGAACGGGCGCCAGAAATCGATGTGCCCACCCCCGCGCGCGTAATCGGCCACGGTGCTGTAGGTGTTGGACAGCGCCACTGCACCCAGCAACGCGGCGAAAAACGCCATCTGCCAGGGAAACAGGCGGCGCGCGGTATCGGGGTTGAGCTCGTGGGAGGCTTCGGTCATGGCCGCATCGCGGAGCGGGAACGCGCCCATGATAGCTCAAGCGACACAGGCAGCGGACCGGCCGGTCCGCTGCCTGTGCCTGACGAGAAGCTCAGAGTTTCAGAACCGGCAGACCGGCCTGCTGCAAGGCAGCGTTCAACGCGGGCAGCCGCGCCGATTCGAACCTGCTCCACGCCGCCAGCGCCGCCTGCGCGGCATGCGACTGTTTCCGGAAGCCGGCGATGGCGTCCGGGGTGGGTGCCGTATCGGCACTTTCCACCGCGCGCTGCAGCGTACCGAGCGAGTCGCCGACGTAAGCGAGACTGGTTACGTCTGTCGGCGAACTGCCGGGTGTGCCGTAAGGCACGGGCACGGCATGCAACTCGGTCAGTCGGGTGACATCGGCAGCAAACGCAGCCAGTTGCTTCGCCACAGCGTCCGGTGCCCTGGGCTGCAGTGCATCAATCTGCTTCAACAGATCAACAACCTGTTTAGCGGCTTGTGCAACCTGGGCATGTTGCGCTTCGATCTGACGCGCCAGCCGGTACTGCTTTTCGAGATCCGCCTGCGATGCTGTCACTCGCGGATCTTCCCTGACGGTAAAGGACTGTGTTTGCGCATGGCCGTTTACCGTCAGCCGTGCGCGATACGTGCCGGGCACCACCCAGACACCCGGCGACTGGTTGTCGGCGAGTGCCGCTTCGCGCAGATCCCACACGTAACGATGCATGCCGGCGCCAGCGGGCAGCACCTCCGGTTCGTGGAACCAGTCCGGCGTGCCGTTGATCTTCTGCAGATCCGGGTGCTGTTGCTTGTCGGTGCTCGCGTAGTGCCGCAGAAGCCTGCCGTTCGCATCGAGAATATCGAGCGTCACCGGCCCCTTGGCGGCGGTGTTGAGGTAGTAGTCAATGTACGCCCCAACCGGCGGATTCGCTGCGGTCGGTTCATCTTCGTGCAACGGTGTGCCTGTAAACGATGCAAGTTTGATGCGGTATGCATCGGCAGGTTTGTACAGCCAGGTCCGGGCATCGCTGACTTTGGCATCAATCTGCCGCAGCGGCGCGATGTCGTCCATCACCCAGAATGCACGGCCGTGCGTTGCAATCACAAGATCGTCGTCATGCACGTTGATGTCACGCACCGAGGTGACCGGCAGATTGAAATGCAGCGGTTGCCAGTGATCGCCGTCGTCGAACGACACATAGATGCCGAGTTCGGTGCCGGCATAGAGCAGCCCTTTGCGTTGCGGATCTTCGCGCACGACGTTGACAAAACTGCCGTCCGGAATACCCGTGCTGATTTCGGTCCAGTGCTTGCCGCCATCGTGCGTGCGATAGATGTAGGGTTTGTAGTCGTCGAGGCGATGGCGATCAATCGCGGCATAAGCCGTGTCATCGCTGAAATGGCCGGCTTCGATGATGCCGACTTTCGACCACGGCGTGAGTGCGGGCGGCGTCACGTTTTGCCAGTGCCTGCCGCCGTCGCGGGTCAGCCAGATCAGACCATCGTCGGTGCCGGCCCAGATTTCATCCGCCTTGCGCGGCGACGGCGCGATCGCATAAATCACCCCGCGCCGGCCGGAGGCGACCGCCGTATCGGCCGCGGTTGGCGCATCGAGATTCGGCGGCACCGTCAGCGTGAGCTGGGTGAGGTCCGGGCTGATCATGTCCCAGTGCTTGCCGCCATCCGTGGTGCGGAACAGATGCTGGTTGGCGAAATACAGCGCGTGCCGGTCTTTCGGCGAAAACGTCAGCGGCAGGGTCCACACGCTGCGATAGATGCCGGGATAGGCGAGTGTCGGATCGACGTCTTGCGTCTGTTCCGTATGCCGGTTCAACCTGTCCACGGTGCCGCCGTAAACGATGTCGGGATCGTGCGGATCGGGCGCGATGTTGCCGGATTCGCCGCCCGCGGTGAGTTCGTGAAACTGCATCATGCTGATGCCGTCGAAATAGCTTTCGGTGCGGCTCGGCACCGCTGCAGCACCGGAATCCTGCTGTGCGCCGTAGATCCAGTACGGGAACCGGTTGTCGGTGATGACGTGATAGAACTGACCGGTCGGCTGGTTGTACCAGGTGGACCAGGTCTTGCCGCCGTTCACCGAAATCGCCGTGCCCTGATCCACGCCGGTGATCATGCGCCGGCTGTCGTCCGGATCAATCCACAGTATGTGGTAATCGTCCCCGGTCGGATCGCCGACCAGTGGTACGAACGTCTTGCCGCCGTCAACGGATTTGTACATCGCGGTATCGCAGATGTAGACATTGTCCGGGTTATGCGGGTCCACCGTTACGCCGCCGAAATACCAGCCGCGCGCCCAGATGCGCGTGTCGCTCGATACACGCTGCCAGTTGGCGCCCGCATCGCTTGAGCGATACAACCCGCCTTCCTTCGCATCCACGAGCGCATACACGATGTTGCGATCGGATGCCGCGACCGCCAGACCGATATGTCCGAGTCCCGCCGACGGAAAACCATGGCCGGTAATCTGCGTCCAGCTTTTGCCACCGTCGGTGGATTTGTACAACCCGCTGCCCGGGCCGTTGGAAGGCGGATACACATTCCAGGGCGGGCGGCGCGTCTGCCACAGCGAGGCGTAAATCACCTCGTCGCTGTTGCCGAATGCAAGATCAATGGCGCCGATGTTGGCATCTTTATACAGAATCTTTTGCCAGGTCTTGCCGCCATCGGTGCTCTTGAACACGCCGCGCTCGGGATTGGGACCGTAGGCATGTCCCAGCGCGGCGACGTACACGACCTCGGCATTTTTCGGATCAACCAGTACCTTGCCGATTTGGAAGGTATCGGTCAGTCCGATATGCGCCCAGGTCTTGCCGCCGTCGGTGGACTTGTACATGCCGTTGCCATAGGCAATGTCCGAGCGCATGTCCGCTTCGCCGCTGCCGACGTAAATCACGTTCGGATTCGACGGCGCAACCGCAATCGCGCCAATCGAACCGACTGGTTCCTTGTCGAAAATCGGTTGCCAGGTCCGGCCCGTATCGTGGGTCTCCCAGACGCCGCCGTCCACCGAGCCGAAATAGAAATGATCGGGTTGTCCGGGCACCCCGGTGACCGCGAGCACCCGGCCGCCTCGGAAGGGGCCAACCAGTCGCCAATGCAGATCGCCGAACAGATTCGGGTTGACCGGCGCCGCCGTGGCGGCTGTCGTCATCAGAATCAGGGCCATTTTTGGTATCCAGGAACGTGGGGTCATGGGTTCCTCCGGAACAGACTGACGTGGCTAGGTAAGACAGTGCCGCGCGGCACAAGTTTGCGGAATCGGCGTGAATTCCGCCCGGACTGGTGAAAAAACGGCCAGCCCGGTTCGGAACCGGCTCCAATGATAATGCCCTGCCTCGGTGAAAACACGCTCCATGGCGCTGAAGTTCCAGAGCGTTGGAGGTTCGCGGAGGAGCAGTGGCATTTTGACGGTAGAATTGGCGACTGCTGCTGACCCGCAACAGTAACTCCGCGTCTGGGCAGACCGGCGCCACACGAGGCAGGCATGGAAAATGTGTTCCGCAAATTCGCTCCTCTATGCGCACTGGTAATGAAACCCAGTGGTGATTCGGTCGAATTTCTCGGTACCGCATTTGCGGTACATTCAAGCGGTTATCTGGCGACAGCCGCCCACGTGGTAAAAGGGCAGGGGAAAATTGTAATTTCGCCGTCAAACGATGCGACGGGCTTTCAGACTGCTTCGCAGAAACTGCGCTGCATAGACACCAGCGTCGTTGAAATGGACGAAAAAAATGATGTCGCGCTGTTGAAGTTCAACGATCCAGTCGGGCTTAAACTGACAGGAGAGCTGTTCGGCGACAGCAACAGGCTGATCCCGGGCGCCGCCATCATGCATCTCGGTTACCCCTTCGGAAAAACCGGTTCCCTGGTGCTGGCGATGCGCAGCGGACGGCTTGCGGCGAAAGTGGAAAACCCACAAGGCGTAAGACAGCTTTACGTCGAGGGTGTGGCCTACTCCGGCGCGGCCGGCGGACCACTGATTGACGTGTCCCGCGGGACCATTGTGGGGGTGATCAACCAGCAACTCGGCCTGGTACCCAAGCCGTCGGAGCGTGAGTTTGAATTCAAGCTACCGATCGCCACGGAGTTGACGTTTGCTGCACCGATAGATGCTCTTCTGGATCTCATTCCGGCACAACACTGAGTCGGCGAACGGACCAACCGGCCGCCGCGCGACG
The DNA here is from genome assembly GCA_035701115.1 of Gammaproteobacteria bacterium. Classification (GTDB taxonomy): domain Bacteria; phylum Pseudomonadota; class Gammaproteobacteria; order Natronospirales; family REEB76; genus DASSKW01. The sequence goes on along the minus strand of DASSOA010000036.1, from coordinate 37,629 downwards.
TTTCCTGATTCCGGCGATCTCAGGTGATGACCTTGATTGCGGTCACCGTAACTTCGGCGCCGTCGGTCGCTTTGACCTTTACTTCAGAGGTCTCTACCTTTACGCCGTTAACAATATTCAACTTGACGCCATCGTCGAACTCCGCCTTGCCACCAGCGGCAACCTCCATCTTGAAGCCGGCAGTAATTTCCATCATCACGCCCAGAAATATCTCAATCTTGGCGCTGATGGTCGTTTCCTGTACGGCACCAAGGGTCATCTCGATCTTGCCGCCCATATTGAGTGACGCGCCACCGCCACCGAGAATTTCGTTTTTTGTACCCCAAAGATGATCGGTGGCGACACCGTAGACAGTCGATGTTTGATCGCCGTGCACGGTTTCAGTGCTGTCTCCATGCACGTCATCGTGACTGTCACCGTATACGGTCGACCAGCTGTTGGATTTGTGAGTAATGGGAACGAACGGGTTATTGGAATCAAAAGTCGGAGGCGAGCCAACGTACTCGTGGCTGTCGCCATGAACATAACTCGTTGACGTACCATAGACGTGCTCTTCGGTATCGCCCTCCTGGATGGAAAATCCCTTGCCACAGGTATATTCGTAGCTGTCACCATAGGACTTCGATACCCCGAGCGAGGCAGCGCTTAGCCCGAGCGAGTTGCTGCCCCAGTTGTCCTGATTGCTCGTGAAGTTGCTCTTGGCAGCGCTGACCGACTGCGCAACCGATGCGACGGTATAGGCCTCCTCGTAGGTCAGACCAATGCTGTAACTGCAAAAGTGACCGGTTTTCAACAGATCGGCCTCGGTATTGTGATCGGTCACACGCCCGGTATCCTTGTAGCCTTCCTGCCATGAATATTCCGAGCCCTTGCTGTAGGAATACTCGTTACCCCACGTCTTGGTAGTGCTCCAGTTGCTGTAGTTTGGTTCCGGTATATTGAATACCTCGTCCGGCGGAACGTAGGGATCGGAGACACCAATGTGGTTTTCTTCCCAGTTGCTGCCGAAATTGAACGTTGTATTTCCGCCCCAGGTGTATTCGTTGTTACTGTTATAGGAATAGATGTCGCCATATACACGGGTAACCACGAACTCGCCGGACTGCTCGGACAATGGCACGGGATTGCCATTGCTGTCCTTGACAGGCGTGCCGTCGTCTTTCAGCTGATAGAATTCCGTAGCGACGTTGGCAAAGCGATTGTAATCGTCAGCGTTACTGTCACTCGAGGTATTGTCGGCGGAGTATGCCGTTGTTTCGATTTTTATGAACCGCCCAAACTCGCTGGCATCGGCCCAGAGTGAATTGTGCTGTGTAACTGACATGACGTTTCTCCGTGGTTCCGGATAGTGTAAAACTCGAGTATCAGGGCATCAGACAAAGGACCGAGAATTGACTGGGCACGATTGATAAACCCGGTGCGTTCAGACTGAAGCCGTTGTGCGCAGTCATGCTGGTAAGCCGCGATGTGGGCATACCGTCACTCAACATGGTGAAACTCGGAATGAGCGTATGGTGCGGTCCCATGAACAGGCCAGACAAAACGCCCAGTTCGATGCCCGGCTGATCGCCAAAACTGATGGTGCCCATGGTCGAGACGGTATGGGTTGGCATGCAGCTGATCAACACATTGAGTGCCGCGGTAAACGGCATTGCGAGCAGCCCGGTGGCGAAATTCGGATACGGGATCGGGACCGGCACCACAATCGGTGTCAGGCAAACGTCCGGAAAACCGAAATTGAGACCGCCCATCTGGGTATTGACGAACATGATGCCTCCTAGCCCAGGTGCACGCGGGTGCCGTCAATCTTCACTTCACCTTCGGCTGACAGTACTGAATGCTTGCCCCGCATGTTGAGCACGGATTCGGCCTTGTAGTAGACCTGCCCCGCCTTCAGATGATCGAGATCCTGTACTTCCCGGAAGCTGGAACCGGCACGCTGTCTGATCACTTCAGCCACGGTTTCGAATAAATCGGCCACATTCCGCATTCTGGTCGCGGTCGCTTCAATGAGGCCGGCCGCAGTACGCAGCACACTGAACGAGCCGTGTGCGGTTTCCGCCTGCACCTCCAGCGAAGGGGTAGTGATGGAAAGCTGTTCGCCAGCCGCCAGAACCAGTCCGGTGTGGGCAGTGACGGTCAGACCACCTTGCACACTGCGTAGCTGGCTGTCTGCCGGGAGCGAGACTACCGGTACACTTTCACCACGGGTCAATACCGCGATGACGTACCAGCTGTCGGCGCCCACACGTGTTGCCAGTACGGTGTCCCCTGCCGCAGGTTCCAGCAGACAGGAAGCCGCACGACGGGCGGTAATCGCCCCCCATGCACTGCCAAGCCCGAGCACGCCGTCGCATACACCGGTGACGCGGGCCTCGATCAAAGAAGTTGAATGCTCGCTATTCAGGGATTTGCTTGCCGTTCGCATCGTAGGTACTCCTGACATCACTGGCCGGATCGCCACTGTTCCGCTTCGAGTCGATCTGAATCGGTTCCCCGCGCCAGCGCCTTTCCGGCGGACCAGCGTGTCGCGTTGTCGGACACGGCGTGCAGCTTTGCCTGCAGCAGCGTTGTGTCACTCAGATCCGCACCATCCAGCACCGCGTGGGAAAAGTCTGCATAAGCGAGATTCGCGCCGCGAAACGATGCCCCGGTGCAGTCTGCCTGATTGAACCCGGCCATTTCCAGGTTGGCGTTCTCGAAACTCGCGCTCTGCAGGTTTGCTTGCTGGAAATGCGCCTGGATCAACGTCGCCCCACCAAAGCGGGCCCGCGTCAATCTCGCGCCGGAAAACACGGTATTGGCAAGGTTCGCGCCTGAAAAATCCGCCTGTTCCAGATTTGCGCCCATGAAGCCGCTACGCTCGAAATTGCCTTTCGTCATGCGGGCTTCGGTCAGCCTGCAATTTCGAAACTGGCATCCCGCCAGTGTCAGACCACTGAAATCCATACCCAGCAGGTTGCCGTCCTGGAACAACGTTTGCATTGCGGACAATCCGGCGCATTTAACCCCGGACATGTCTGCCGCCAACAGTACGACATTGGACAGTGTTACCTGGCTCATGTCAGCGTCAGTCAGGATGGCAGTCAGCATCACCGCTTTGTCCAGCCTGGCGCCCGTCAGTGACGCTCCACGCAAATTGGCAGCATGCATGATAGTCCTGGCCAATGTTGCGCCGCCAAGACTGGCCCCGACCATAACCGCGTTTGTCAATTGCGCGAAGCTGAAATTGGCGCCGCTCAATGCCGCGTTGGACAAATCGCATTGCACCAGCGCGGCATTCGAAAGATCCACCCCCGGTGCATGGGCTGAAACGAATGTCGTATTGTGGAAAACCGACTCCCGAAGGGCCGCCGAACTTAGATCGGCACCATCGAAACGCACGCCGCGGAAAACGGCTCCTGACAGGTTTGCGCCGGAAAGGTTGATCCCTGAAAAATCCTCTCCGGCGATAATCTCACCTTCGCGAATTGCCTGTTCGAGATCTGCACGGCTCATCATGGGTGCCAGTCCTTGAGCTTGGTCAGCTTGAGATTGGCGCCGTTGAAACGTGTATTACCGACGACTACGCCCAGAAATTCTGCGCCGTAGAAATTCGAGTTCTCAAGATTTGCGTTTACCAGACGCGCCTTATTAAGCATGACTTCCATGCAATTCGCACCGGATAGATCGGCCCCCTCGAAATTGGTACGCATGAACAGCGCCTGAATGGCCGATACGCCGGTCAGATGCGCGCCCTTGAGATTGGCATCGCTGAATTCGCAACGATCCAGAGTGGCGCCGTCGAACCGCGCGCTTTGCATGTCCAGCGCTCTCAGATTCGATCTCGGAATATGCGCACGGGTAAAATCCGCATGTTTCAGCGAACTTTCGCCAACTATGCGCAGACTTTCCAGTTGCGCCTCACGGCATTGCGCACCTTCGAGCGAGACATTCACAAACAGCAATCCCGTTCCACGTGCACGGGCAAGTACAATCCGCTCGGCCTTTCCCTGAATGACCACGCTCTTGTTGAACTCTGCGCTTTCAAAATCCGTGCCACTGAAATCGCAACTGTAGAAAATGACGTGCGATATTCGTGCCTGTTTGAGGGAACAATCCGAAAAATTGCCGTCCAGTACCTGGGTTTCGCTGAACGAAGCCGCTTCCAGCGCGCATCCCGAAAAAGACACGGCGCTGAGTACCGCACGATCGAATTTCGCGCCCACGCCACGCGCACCCGAAAGAACCGCTTTGCCGAGGCACGCACCGCTCAGGTCCGCGCCATCCATTCTGGTGTCACTGAGATTGGCCTTGGCAAGAATGGCGCCGCTGAAATTGGCACCGGAAAGATCGGCCCCCGAGAAATCCGCGAACTCAAGCAACGCACCACTGAAATCCGCACCTGCCAGATTCTCGCCAACCAGACTGACGCCTGCCAGGTCCATGCGTGCCAGCGACTCGCCGCTGTTTCGTCTCCGCAGCACCTCGCTCCGCAAGCCGTCGAGCCCGGCGCGACGCTCATCAGGCAACACGCTCACCATCTCGTGTGCGGCACGTGCATAGGCCAGGTGGAATGCGTCTTCCGCCTGCTTCAATCGCGACTCCGGATCGCCACCAGAGGCGCCGGCCAGTGAGGCCTTGAGTTTTTCGGCTGCGGCGGGAAGCGTGGCCGCGAGTTTGCGGATGTTTTCCAGCTGTCCAGCCCCGGAGAATCTTGGCAACACCGCGCGAGATCGGGCCTTTTTGAGCATCTCGTCGAAATTCTGGCCAAGCTGCTCGCAAAGCGCACGCATCTTGTCCATCGTGGCCTGTCTTGCCTGCTCCACTCGGGTTTTGGCATCGTTCGCCATCTTGTCGGGATCAATATCGTCGAGGTTGACCGCTTGCACCCCGGATTCAGACTGCGAAGCAGGCAGTTGCTCGGGCCTGACCCCCAGAGCCAGTAATTTTTCACGAACCTGCACGCGCTCCTTTTCGGCGCGTGCCTTGAGGTGCTTAGAAAGCAGAGCCTCCCGCCCGTTCGCTTCGTCGCCGCGCTCGATGATTTCGAGCATGCCGGAGCGATCGCCTTCCGGAATCAGATCCGCCTCGTTCAGCAGATACCTGGCGCGGGTTTTCTGGTCGAGCCGCTTGTTTAGCGCGTCCCGGTAATGCTGGAGGCTGCGGCGCGGATCCCGGATTCGCTCGTAGGCGATCATCAGCTGTTCGATGTCCATTCCATCATCGGTACCGATGAGAACATCGCCCCGCCATAACACAATTCCGGCATCCTGATCCGGAAGAAAGTAGACCGTATCGAGTTTCATCGGCAATTCGAGGAATTCATCCAACCCGCTTTCGTTTTTCCGGAGTATAAAAGTGCGCGAGATCAATCCAGGCAAACGGCCTTCGATCAAATGCCGCTGCGGGTGGAGGTTGCGCAGCACAAATGGTTCATCGCCTTTGAAAAAGCCGTCCAGCCACTGATCTGGCGCGGTTGTATTGAAATACGTCCAGTCGATATCGTCAGCGAGTCCCGGCGCACGTTCCTTGAGCCAATGCTGATCGTAGGTGCCGACTTTCCTGAAACGCTGCGGCCAGGTCAGATCGATCATGCCGAGACTGGCGGGCGGCGGCTTGTCGTCAGGTGAACCGATCAGCCGGTTTGGCAGCTCCAGATTCGGCAGCGGCTGGCGCTTACCCGCCTCCGTTTCCACTGCGTCCATGCCTTTGCCAAGTGGATTGTCCTTGTAATCCCTGCCGCCGAAGGCCCGGGCGAAAGTCAGCGGCATTTCGCTGATCGGTTCTGGTTCAGTGACGCCCAGGCCGACGCCGGCAAGCTTTTTCCAATATCGGTCGCCGAATACCTCGAGACGCTTTTCGAGACCGCCGAGAGCGACGCTTACGTAACCGGCCGGCACCGGTTTGCCGCCCGGCGCGTGGAAATTTCCATAGACGACGAATTCGCCGCGCGATTTCGGCATGGCGGCATCCAGCATGGCGTCGCGCCCCAACGCCGTCGCAACGATCTGCCACAATTCGTTTTCTGGAAGAATCCTGCCCGGTTCGCTCAGGGAAAACATCGTGAAGGCACTGACCGCAAAGTGATTTGCACCACGATACTGATACGTGCGATGCAGGATACTTTGCTTGATGGGCTTGGTTACGCGCATGTTACCTGCTTCCAACCACGCCAGAATCTGCAATTTGTGGCATTCACAGGAAGTTCCCCTCCGACGTCTTCAGCAAGGCGCTGGCACCGTTGTACAGGCTGCCCCATATGACGGGGCGATCAGGATCGCCGTTAATGAAGGTAACCAGCACTTCGGCCCCGCTTTCCAGCGTGTAATAGGTGCCGTATTTCGCGCCCGCGGCAGGTTGCGCCATGCGCATCCAGCAGGTGACTTTTTTGCTCGGGTCATCGGCGTTTACGAACGGCAGTTCGACCCGGTAGCGTCCCAGATGGTCAATGGGCAGGAGATTACCGGCGGTTTCCGAATAGATGTGCCCTGTCAGTACGCCGGTGACTTTCGGTCGGGGCGTCACGCGCCGTGGCCGGAACTGTACGCTGCTGGCAACGGCGCTGAACCTGTTGCTGTAGTAGGCGTCGTTTCCGGTCCGCTCGGCTTCGTCGTAACTGCGGCTGCCCCAGCTCTGGTCCAGATTACGTGCGCCATGATGGACCTCGGTTACCAGATAGCCCTGGTTGTAATCCTTGAGACCGTGACCCTGCAACCTGAACGTGTAACCGGCACGCAAGTCGCAAACAGCGCCCATTCCTTCAAATACGTTCGCCCAGCAACCGATTTCTTCCGCCCGCAGCGCAGCAAGGCGTTTGGCTTCTTCGGGTGACGTGACATTTTCACCAAACAGCCAGACCGAACCGAACTCTCCTGAAACTCCCGCGCCTGCGTTAATCTTGGAATCGCCCAGTACGTTGAGTGACGGCTGCAGATAGTTGTAATCCTTGACCTTGACGTCAATCGGGGTCTGCTCGTAACGACAACTCAATTTCACAATCGATTCGTAATCTTTGGTATTGCCGGGATCCGCGAACATGACTGATTGAAGCCCGGTCACCGGAGTGTAATCACGTCCGTCTGCCAGCATGAGTTTGCAGGTCTTGTCGTCATTTTGAAAATAGAACTGGATTCCTTCATATTCCATCAGGCGACTCACGAAATCCAGATCGGTTTCACGATACTGGCACGTAAATTCGCGAGTCGGGTATTTGCCGGTGAGACCGCTGAGGTCGTAGTCGACCCCTTTCGATAAACCTGCCGCTTTGAAGGTTTCTTCCAGAATCGCGGGAACGGTTTTGTCGACAAATACGGCGCTGCGGTACTCGAGCGAGAGACGCCACACCGGCGGTACCAGCGTCACACGAAAGAACTGATAACCGCCGGCGAGTTGCTCGCGCACGGCCGCTGCCAGCATGCCGTGAAAATAATGTTTGATCTTGTCGTGCTCGAGAATCAACGTAGCGGGTTGCTTCAGCAAGTCCGCCAGATCGATATGCTGACCGGGTTCGACCTTGAGACGGATCTCAAATCGGTATACGGAATTCAGTTTTTCCGTACCCTGAAAATCGACCACTTTGAACAGTCCCGAAGCACTGCCGCCGCTTTCAAATGCAAATGTCGGTGTTGCCACGTTTGTCTCCCGCTGGAACCGCTCACGTCAGGCGATTCCGGTTGGTATCCGCTATTGCAAGGTCAGGCTGATTTCCAGCTCCGATTCGTTGCTGCCATTCATGAGCCAGACATCCTGTCCCAGGGTTGCGAATTCGTTGAAACCCATCAACCGGCTCCAGTCGCTGCCGCCCAGGGTTGCAGGTTGTGCGACTTCAGGCGCAAGGATCAGCACCAGTTCACATTCCAGCGGCTGCACCAGAAAATAGGCGCACACCCGTTTGACGCGCGCGACCAGACCGTCGTCGCGCAGGGCGGCATTGAACGTTTCCGCGTCTACCGGGCCGATCCGGATCTGGAACTTTCCGCAACGATCCTCAATCCGTTCGCCGAGCACGGCATCTTCACCCAGGGTACAGGCTCGATGCCCGATGCTGGCACGCTGGTCCGCCGGGATGGCCGCCTGGCGTTTCACGCATTGCACCACTTCCACTTCGGGGCCGCCCAGTGCGCCGCGCAGCATGGTTTCGAGTGCCGCGGCACTGCGTACCTGGCGGCTGAACAGACTGGCATAGCGCAACAGCCTCGCCGCATCCGGCGCACGCGCCCGCACCTGCGGCTCGTACAAACCCATGAACGCGAACAGCATGCCCCAGTAGGGATCCGCATGTCCTTCGATTGCATTAAGTGCAAACCGGTATTTGCGCCACGCCTCGTACAGCAGCGGATAGATCTGCTGATGCACCATGTCGAGCATGTCGCGCGTCGCATGCTGCTCGTTCCATTCGTCTTCCAGCAGTTCGGCCGTGTACCAGACCGGCAAAGGCGAGGAAACGCCGTACAGCGCCATGAACGTTGGCGAAATCTCATAGCCGCCGTCCTCACGATGGCGCACCGAAGCGATGTCGGCTTCACCGCGTTCCAGGCTCAGCACGGGACGAAAGCGCGTGCCGCCTGCCGCATTTGGCAGACGCTGCAGCAGTCGCACGGCCTGGAAAAAATCGTATTCCCGGCCGTTCGCGATCAGCTCGCTTTCTAGATCAGCGGTCGTTTGCCGAGTCTCGGTGGCCATGTGTATTCATTTCCGGTTTGTTCGTCCCTGACTGAGAAGGCGGTAAAACTGTTGAGTGCCGCGAAGGTCGCGAGCACGCGGTCGAGAATCGCGCCAAACAGATAGAGATCGCCGGGCGACGCAAAATGATCCTGACGCATGTCGACGCGAATCTGCTGGCCGCGCACGATGCTGCCGCCCAGCAGGCGGTCGGCCGGTTTGACCGCGACCTGTGAAATCGAGGCGATACGCCTCCGGTTGGCCACTTCGCGCGGCGATTGCGCGCTGCCCTGCGTCACGTAGAGACTGAGTAGCGCCTGCAGGGTGTCGGCATCGGCAATTGGCAGAAAATTGAGCGCGAGATGAGACAGCAGACGCCACAGCACCGATTCCCCCATGGGCGGTTCGGCGCCGTCGGCCGGGGGCAGCACGTTGCGGAACGAAATGAGATCGGACGTGCCGCTCGTGGAGCGTGAGATGTCGCCAGGACGCAATTCCATCGGCAGGCGCCCGTTGCTGCAGGTCAGACCCAGAATCAGTGTCTGCTGTGCGGGCAGTTCCGCACCGGGCGGATAGGCGACCAGCAGATGCGGTTCGGCGCGGCCGCCCTCGGCGTCGCGCATGAACCGGACATCGAAATAGGGTTCGCGCGCTGCGCTGGCGCCGAACAGATGAATGGGCTTGTATTCCTGGCGCAGTGCCGAACCACGCGTGTGCCCGATCACTTCGTCCACTGAATACACCTGGATATTGCCGTCGTTCTCGCCCGCGGGGCGCACCCGGACTTCGGCGCGGCGGTGATTGAGCAGAATCGGATCGGCATCGTGCCGGAACAGATTGACCGCGGGTGTCGCATGCAGGATAAACCGGTCGCGATCAACGCTCGGGAACCGCAAGTCGGTCGGTTTGAATTCAAATCGGACCCGGAACTGATTGGTGTTGGCGCGTTGCTGCCAGCGGTCAATTTGCCGCAATTCCAGGAACAGGAACTTTTCCTTGAGCAGGAAATATTCCTGCAACAGTCCAAAAGCCGGCAGCGCAGCCGCGCTGCGCGGCAGCATGGCCTCGTTGTCGTCCAGACCGAGCGGCTGCAGCGCCGAGGCCGGCAACACAAATTCGGTGTTCCCGCTCGTCAGCACCACACGCTCGAGATGCTGACGCAGCAGCATGTACAGATCGGCGGCACCGGCGAATTCGCCACCTATATAGAACGGCAGACGGTCCACATCCCATTGCGTGAGGTTCACGCTGCTCAGCTGGAAGGTGAGCTCAACCGCGCGGCGCCCGGCGCCGCGTTCCTGGCCCTGCACCTGAATCAGCGTGAGCGGGGATACCTTGACGTCGAAACTGGTACGGAACCGGCAACTGGTTCCCTTGATTTCGGTGGAATCCAGATAGGTGCCGGCCGGAATGACGAGGTTGCGGCGCAGGATATCCTTCGGTTTGAATTCGATGATGGTGCTGGCGGGCAGCGGCCGCAGATAATGCGGATAGATGAGCTGCACCAGTGTTTGCGCGAGTTCTGGAAATTCGTCGTCGAGTTTTTCGCGCACCCGTCCGGTGAGAAACGCGACACCTTCCAGAATGCGTTCAACATCGGGGTCCGGACTGGGTCCGGACAGGCGCGGCGCCAGGGCCGGATGCGCGGCCGCAAATTCGGTTGCGAGCTCGCGCAGGGCGGACAGTTCGGACTGATAATAATCGCGCTTCATAGCTGCTTCACCGCCTGATGCTCACCCGCCCATCGCCCTCGATGTCCACCTGAAAGCGGACCGGAAGCGAGGTCTTTTCATACAGCAGGTTCCCCTGCACCATGAACCGCAACACACCCAGCGCTTCTTCTGCCGGCAAGGTGACTTGCACATCCTGCAGCCGCGGTTCGAATTCGCCGGTGGTCTGCTCAAGGGCGTCGCGGATCCGTTCCAGATCCGGTGGCGTCAGCGTCACCAGCAGGTTCGAAATGTCCGGCAGACCGTAGCGGTCGCTGATCGGAACCGATCCCTGCCGGGTGTTGTAAAGCTTCGCCACATCGGCCAGCACCGACTCCACGTAGCTGCCCACGTCGGGTATGCCGCTTCCGGTTCCGGCGGACCAGCGGCGCAAGCGTTTGAGAAGTCGTTCTTCAGCCATTCCGGTTTACCGCTGTTTCGAATTTGCGCCCCAGTTTTCTTCGTATTCAATGCCGTCTTCCTGCCAGGTCCAGCGGATCATTTCATACGTGAACCACACGTTTTCCATGTAGCCGTAGACGGCGTTGGCCTTGTCCAGCGCATCCGGCACCCACGATTCCACTTTCACGATCTGCGCATTCTGCATCAATACCGTGAAGTAGAGACTTTCCTCGCCGGTGCCATCGAGTCGGTACCAGTCCAGCCGGGCTTCGCTGAGACGTTCACCCGAGCACAGGACCTGAAACAGTTTCGGGCTGCTCTTGTCGACTTCCTTGGTGATCATCAGGGGACGGTGCACGCGCCTGCCCGCCGGCAAACCGTGCTCATCGGTGGGCTCTTCGACGCAGTGCCGGTACGCCTGCACCAGAATTGTGTGCTCACGCCCTTCGATTTCGCAGGAGCCTTCGATCGCTCCCTGGATTTCTCCAACCAGCGTGAGATGTCCGGGTGTTGGCATGATCGTTTATCCTCGTCTCTGATGCGTAATGCGGATAGCGGCTCTGCAGCCGGGACCCGCGTCAGGCTTTGTCCAGTTTGCCGGACAAGCCAAGCGAAAACGGCGAACCGAGGTATTTGAGGTGCGGCGTGATATTCAGCCGCACCAGATACCAATCGGTTTTCCCGGGCACTTCGACCACTTCAATCTTCGCCTGCCGCAACGGCCGGCGCGCGCGCACACTCGGCGCCGGGTTCGCCATATCGGTTACATACTGTTGCAGCCACTGCGCGAGCTCTTTTTCGATTTCCGCCCGGTTGCGCCACGCGCCCAGATGTTCACGCTGCATGATTTTCAGATAGTGCGCCAGCCGGCTGACGAGCAGCAGGTAAGGCAGCTGCGCCGCAAGTTTGCGGCCGAATATCGCGGCTGAACTTGCATTCTGTTCGGTTTCAGCCGGCATGCTCTGGATCGAGGTGGCCGTGTAGAACGCGGCTTCACTGTCGCCACGGTGTACGGTCAGCGTAATGAAGCCGAAGCGCGCAAGGCCGACTTCGAGGCTGTCATCCACGATGATTTCCGTCGGAATCTTGCCCGGACCTTCGTCAACGGCGACCGTCAGCCCTTCGACGCGCCCGTACTCCTTGCCGGTCACATTCAGGCACCAGCGGAAGCGTGCAAAACTCGCTGCGAGGCGGGTGACAAACGGGAACGCCGCATTGCCCCAGAGGCACGGTTCCTCGTTTGCCGCAAACGTTTCCGTGTAATCAAACGTGGTTGCCTTGCGTGTTCCGTTGCCCCAGCCACGCCGCAACAGGAAACGTGGCAAGACCAGCGCAACATATCGCGCATCTTCGCTGGCCCGCAGACTTCGCCATTTAGTGAACTGCGGCTGCTCCATGTGCGAGGCCATGTCGCGAATGCGCGACAGTTCATTGAAACTGGCAGTGCCAAAAAACTGCGGCGCGGCGGCGGCGACAAACGGGGCGTGAGCGACCGCGGCGATGCTGGCAATACTCTGCAGAAACCTGACGTCCGCCGCCGAAGGACCGAACTGGTAATTGCCGACGATGACGCTGTAAGGCCGGCCGCCGTACTGTCCGAATTCGCTGGTGTACACCAGTTGATAAAGCCGGGATTGGGTCAGCTCCGGCACGTCCTCGAATTCTTCGAGCAGTTGCTGCTTGCCTACGTTGAGAACATCAACCAGACAGTTTTCGGAAAAGTCGATTCGTTCTACCAGAAACTGCAGGCTGCGCCAGGCCGACTCCAGCTCACGGAACTCGGGATGATGCAGGATGGCATCGAGTTGCGGACCGAGCCGCGCGTCAACTTCCGCCAGCATCTGTCCGACGTTGTGCGCACCCAGCGCGGAAATCCGCGCCTTCATGGCCTCGTACCAGAATTTCCCGGCCGCGGTTTTCTGCGCCCAGGCACCCAGCAGACGCTGCATGTCGTTGGCGATTTCGCGCAAATCCGCGCCATGCTCCCGGTATCGCCACAGCAGCCGGCGCAACTCAAGCAGCGCGCGCAGTTCCGGAATCTGAAGGATGAGGTTGTCAGGTTCGAAGTCGGCGATGGCGGTGAAATGCAACTCCACCTGCAGGACCGCATCGGTTTCTCCGCCCAGGCGATTCGGCACCTGCAGATACAAGGCAGGAGCAAATTTGGCGAACACCGTATCGAGCCTCGGTTCGCGAATCACCACCGGCTGGTTTTCCGCCAGCAGGCCGGCGCGCTCGTCGCGGGTAAAATCACCCAGCACCAGAACCCGGAACGGCAATTCCACATCGGCTGCCTGGCCACCGGTTTCCGAGCGGTACACCAGCCGCAGCCGTTCGATCTTGTCCTGGTTGTCTTCGGCGAGTGCCATGCGTGCTCCGTCTCAGCCGTTCGGAGACCAGCAGTCCGCCACGGTCACCGGCGGAACCAGCGGGATTGCCTTGAGTGTCGCGATCAGCGGCCGTTCGCCCTTGATCGAATAGCGCACGCGGATTGCGGCAACGTCGGCGTGGCGCAACTGCGCTGCGTCGTCGGGGAAATCGTCGGGCCGGAACACGTGTTCACCGTCCCTGAAATCCGCGAGCAACTGCGGGAATGCCTTGGTGCCGTTATAGACCCGCGTCAGTACCAGCGGACCGATGAAAATGCGCAGCACTGCGTTGCCGCAGGCGCCGACCGACCAGGTGAAGGTCTGGTTTGCCTGATAGTTGTAATTGTCGAGTTCCTGTACACCGGCTGCGCATTGCAGCGTCAGCGTAACGGCGGAGGGCGTGAATTTTGCGCCACTGTTCACGTTGGTCGGCAGCGTGCCCATCTGAACCTGGAACGTGTCGCCGACGAGTTTGCTGCCTGCCAACGCTTCGTTCAGATAGCGCATGAAATCCGGCGTGAACGGAATTACGTCGTTATCCGCACGCACCGGCGTGTAGCCGGCCTGATAGCGGTTGGCAACAAACGGCGCCGCAACCTTGCCGGTGAAACTCCAGAGCAGGCCGCTCTGGCCGTAAAGCAGATTCGGCAGTTTCTGTTCATCCACGCCCTCGGTCTGGGCGAGTACGTTGCCGCTCCACTGCTTGTTCAGGTAACACGCGGTTTCGTTTTCCATGAAATCGTAGGCCAGACGCAGCGGACCGGTGTAAACCGTCCAGAATGCCTGACTTTCCGGTGAAGGCTTGCCGGTCAGCATCTGCAAAGCCTGCACCGCGGCCCAGGCGCTGCCGCCGGATGTGCCGCTGGATGCCACCTTGTCAGGCGCGGTAAACAGCGCCGAGATGTTCGAGTAGGATTCACTTTCGTTATCGGCGTTGAATGCCAGCAGCCCGATGGCCTTCAGGTAATCCTGATACGCCTTGGCAGCCTGCGCGATGGCGCTTTCCATGTCGGCCTTGCTCTTGCCGTGGTGCTTCTTCTTGCTGGTCTTGGTCAGCTTCTGGCCCTGCTTGACGAACTTGCTGATCTTCTTGCCGGTCTTGCCGAACAGCCCGAGCAGACTGAATCCGGCCTTCTGCAACTGTTTCGTGCTGACACCCGCGCCGCCTTCCGCCCCTTCCGGCGGCTGGAACTCACGCACCTCGGCAAAGTAATCCACCAGCGTTTTCAGTTCTGCGTCGTTGTCGTCAAGCGGCGCGAGTTCTTCCTTCATTCGCTCCAGCAGTTTGAAGTAGGGATTGTCCTGAGACAGATTCCCCACCACACTCAGCCATTGCGAACGATCGGCAAGCGTGTCCTTGCCCTGGTCAAATCCCTGCGCGAACGTGTTCCACGCCTCGATGTAGGCGTTATCGTAATAATCGTAGAAACGGTCAACGAAGTCCTGGATTGGCGCGCTGCCCTGTTCGGCTGTGGCGTGTTGCAATTCCTCGATGACGCGCTTGATCAGTGCATACCCGCCTGCAGTAAACGCGGGTTTCACTTCCACCGGATCCGGCAGCGGTCGGGTGCCGTTCCAGAACTGATTCAGCTCGACGGATTCAAGTCCGGGTGCGTTGTTGGCGAGCGCAAGCAGCCAGCTGTAATCACCCGATGTCTTGCGCAACAGTTGCACGAGCTGGTCGCGAACAAACGCCTGCTCGCGCGCAAGCGCGACCGGATTATCCTCACGTGCAACGTATTCGTCATACAAAGCCGGCAAGGCCGCCGCGGCATCGGGGCTCAACATGGGCTGCAGCTGACGCCAGTAGGCATCGGACACCGGGGCAAGCTGACGCAGCGCGTCTGCGTCGGCGTCCGCGAGGCGCGCCTGCAGAATCAGGCTGCGGCGCGCGAGGCCTTCCGCCAGCACAGGTATCGCCGGATCGCCGGCGACCACCGCATCCAGGCGCTGCTTGAGGCGCCGGTCCAGCGGATCGAGAATGTCCTGATCAAACTGCCGCTGATATTCCGCAGTCAGGTGCACTTCCTGCGGCGGGGTAAGCCCGCCGTACCACGGCACGATCCACTCGCTGCGCGCGCCGCCCAGGTCATTGGCCAGTGCATCAAGCTGGGTAAGTGCCTGCACGTTGCTGTTGACGTCGCCGGTTACGAACTGGATCGGTTGCCCTGCGCTGCGGATTTCATGCAGCGCATGCAGATCCTGCAGAAACCAGAAACTCAGCAGCAGTGCCGCCGCGGCCAGAATGCCGCCGGTGATTCCGATCCAGTAGTGCTGCACCGCGCGCCGCACTCTTTCCGCCGCCGGCAACGTAACCAGCAGACCGCGGTCGGCCGGCAGCACCTTGGTGAAGAGATCGTGGAGAAACAGGCCGCGATCCTTGAGTTGCCTGTTCTTGTCGCCGGGCAGCGCCTGCTGACTGGAGGAGATGAACAGACCGCGAAAATGCGGCGTCTCCAGATACGGGCTGCCTTTCAGCGCGCCGTCCAGAAAATGATGCAGGCCGTCGCGCAATTTGCTGAGCGCGTCGGGGAAAAACATCATTTCCACCGATGGCGCAGTCGCGCGGTCGACGAGCAGCAACCGCAGATCCCGCAGCCGTTCGCTGAGTCGCTCGAAACAGTCATCCAGGGCCACGTGCGCTTCCGCACCTGCCTGACTGTTGAGTGCGCCCATCACCTGTTGCCAGTTTTCTTCAGGCAGGGCTTCGCAGAATTGGGTAAACCCTTCGACCAGATCGCACTTGGTCACCAGCAGGTAAACGGGGACCTGCGCCGCCAGCACGTTCATCAGGTTGCCGACGCTGGCGCGTACCTGGCGTCCTTCCTCCAGCAGTTCATCGGCGCTTGCCTGCAGCAGACGGTCCGCACCCACGACGATCACGATGCCGTTGAGCGGCTCCTTTTGTTTGCGGCGTGACAGGAGCGCGAGCAGTGCATCCCATTCGCTGCGGTCGCGCTTGACGTCTTCCGGCACCGCATAGCGGCCTGCAGTGTCGATGACGATCGCTTCTTCGTACATCCACCAGTCGAGATTGCGCGTGGAACCCGCGACCCGTTCCGGCAGATCCAGCACCGGCGAGAGCAGATAGGCGTTCTTGACCGCCGTACTCTTGCCGGATCGCGAACGACCCATGATCACGAACCACGGCAGCACATACAGCGGATCGCCGAGCAATCTCAGGCGCGAACGCTTGAGCGCGCGGATGCCCTGATGCCAGCGCTTGCGCAGATCACGACGCAGTACCCGTGGCGACCAGCGCTGACGCTCCGCCTCGGTTTGTTCTTCGTGGATGAGCTTCTTGACCTGGCGTTTGGCGCGCCAGCGCACAATGATGCGGCGCACTACAAGAAACAGCACGACAAAAACGGCAAGACCGGCCAGTACCAGCAGCGCGTCCTGCAACGGCTTCTGCTTCCACAGGTAGTAGCCGATGACGCCGGCACACACCAGCGCGATCAGCAACAGCCAGAGCAGGAACTTGAGCAGTTTCTTCAGCATCGCGGTTCCGCTACCTCAGTAATGCCTGAATTCCGCTGAGCGCGGTGGCGATGTAGTGGTGATAGATCAGATACAGGATCACCAGCGCGGCAACCGGCGCGCCGAATACCCAGGGCAGGATGTCCCAGCGGCCAGCCAGCGGCTTGTGCCCCCGGTGCGCGGGGCCATATGCCTCCGGAAACAGGGTGACGGACTTGAGATCCAGCCCCTGGCTGTCGGGTAACAGCAGACGCAGGGTCGCGCGCTTGACCTCGGCGAATTCGCTGAAGCGTGCCTCGCCGAAGAACTTGCCGCGAAAACCGAGTGCGAGACACAGATAAAACACTTCGCGTGCCGCACGCGCCGCATCGTCGTCACCCAGTGCGCTGAGCCGCGTATAAAACTCGGCACCGGCATTGGTGGTGTGAAACAGTTCGCGCTGCAGCGTCAGTTGCTGCCAGTGGGGTTTGTCGGGCCAGCTCGAGGTCAGAATTAATTCATCCAGATAGGCAACGACCGCGAACCGTGCCGCATCGAGCGTGGCTGCGGGCAATGCAAACTGTTGGGCCTGCCGGTCGCAGGCCTTGAGTTTGCCAAGTACCTCGGTACGCAGGGTGTCGCAGGCAGTACCCTGCAAATCCGCACCGGCGTGAAAGCGCCGCTGCATACCGATCAGGAATTCGACGTAGCAGTCGATCAGGCGCACCGGCTCATCTCCTCAGCACGACCAGCTCGAGATGCATGTCTTCCGGCGCATCCTTCCAGGCAAAACCGACCTCGCGCGTGCGTTCGACATCCGCCCACTGGTTGTCGCGGGTATCGATACGCATGTAATAGGTGTTGGAACGGCGCGGCAGTCCCGGCGGCGGCACTGGCACATGCCGGATTCCGATGCCCGGCAATGAACGTTCCACCAGGGCCTCGACAGTGTTGCGCGCTCCGAGTTTCGCCGCGGTCATGATCGAATCCAGGTACTGCTCGATCGGCTGGCGCAGGTTGAACACCAGATAGTAATCGTTGGGTTCGTCGAGGAAGCGCGGCGGAATCATCGCCGTGTAACAGGTGCCGTCGAAATTCATCGCGACCGTGAATTGCGGCGCAATGGTGATTTCGTTGAGCAATTCTGTAATCAGGGCGCGGATGCGGCCGAAGCATTGACCGAGGCGGAGATGATCATAGCTCGGCACCAGCTTGTTGCCCTGGGCATCCTCGCCGAGCAGATTGACCTTTTCCCCGAAGGTGCTGAGTTCACCGGCAAAACTGCGCAACAGCGCGTAGACATCCCACGGGTGCACGGTTGGTGTTTCGGTGATATGTGTCAGCAGCGGCGCGTAACGCGACAGCGTGCGCAGGGCCAGCTTGTATCGCATCAGACCGGGATCGAAATCGGACTTGCCGTGAACCGGTGTCTTGTACACCTCAAGTTGCAACGCCCGGCCGGTCAGTTCGTCGCGCACTTCGCGCAACATGCGGTACAGCTCCTTTGAGCCCTCCAGATTCAGTACCGGCGGAATGAAGTCGGGCGCCTGTTTCAGGGTATCCCCGTCACGGATCAGCTTTGCAATCGGAATGACTTCATGCTCGGCCAGTTCGTCCTGTTCGGTTTCCCACAACAGACGCACCAGATAGCTCAGCGTGCGCACGCTTGCAGCCGGTCCGTCCTGATAGGCATCGCGGTACTCGTCCGGCTGCTCCAGGCTCACGTAACGGGTGTTGACCTGCCCGATGTCCTTCAGGTCCTGAACCGTCGTGACGTTGTTCTCGTTGGCGCGCAACTTGCGTAAACCGGCATAAATGGTGAACGGTTTGTCGAGCATGATGCTGTCGGGGTCGAATGCGCGAGCAAGCAGCACACCGTTGCCGGGTACGCTGACGAAACTTCCGTCGGGAAACAGGAATTCACCGTTCTGCACTTCACAGGTGCCGTTCGGCAATGACGATGCCAGCAGGTCAAGTTGTGCCACGCCCCAAAAATACGGCTGCAGATAGCGTTGATACGGAAGCAGCCGTTCCTGATTGTGCAAATCCGTCAACTGGAAATGCTGCGGTTGCAGGAACAGCCCCTGATGCCAGAATACGGGTTTGAACTGGTTCACGACACCACCTCTTCCTGACGCGCGCATGCGTCGGCAACGCGCTGTTTGAATTCAATAGGTTTCATCCGCCGCCTCCACCGCTGCCCGGAAAACTCGGCAGAGCCGGGCCACTGGATTTCTTCTTTTCCGAACCGCCGCCTGATTTTGCGGTTCCGCCGCCCGCGCCGCCCGCTTCCTTGCCGCCCGCCGCCGGTGGCGTACCGGTAATGCGCGCGCTGCCGGGCGTGCGCGACACGAATTCCGTCGCCTGGGTGGGGCCCAATCCGATCGCCACTTTGAGCGGCACGGGTTCGCCATCGGAATTCGCCGACTTCAGGCCCGTCAATACCAGACCCTTGGTCAGCCAGCTGGTGGGAACAGGCTGGATGGGCACATTGAACAACGCCACGTCGGAATCCGGCGTGATCTTGTAATAGCCGGCGACAAACGCAATGTACTGCGTGTCCTTCGCGCGGCTGAGAAAGACTGTTTTCCGTTCGCCGGGTTGCAGGATCACCCGGTCGAATCCCACCACGCTCTGATCGGCAGCGGCGCCCTGGGCCAGCACCTTGGCCGCACCGGTCGCGCTCGCCGTCAGGCTGACGAAGGCAGCGGGATCCGAGAGCTGGAACACGCCTAGCGCCAGCGCATGCGGTTGACCGCTGTCCATGTTGACTGCCGGTGAAGTTGCAACGTCAACTTCGAGCGCACGCGCGCCGTAGGTCCAGCCATTCGGCGGCACGGTTACACTCGGGGTCGATGCGCACCCTGCAATGCACATCGCCAGCAGCAACAGGATGCTTCCTGGCGGCGGAATCCGTTTTAATCGCGCTTTGTTCATTCTCATCGTATTCAATTGACCCGGATCGCGGACTCAGGCAGACACACCGCACGCAAAGCGCGGCACCCGAAGCCCGCCTCGCAGTCGACACGGGGGGCTTGCGCCCCCCATGCCACGGCACACGATGATGCTCAGCCTTTGCCGCCGCGTGCGCGCCAGTCGTCGCTGCCTTCGGTACCGGCAACGTTGTGGGTCCACGTGATCTTGCGATAGGTGAACGACACGTCTTCCAGATGGGTGAAATGCGCTGTCGCCGGATCCTGACAGTTCGGCATGTACGCCTTCATTTCCACAATCACCGCGTCTTCGAGTGCGATCGTGAAGTAATGTTCGTGCGTACCTTCGGTGGACGTTCGATACCAGTCGATTTGCACATTCAGGCGCTCGCCGGTAACCAGCGCCTGATACAGCAACGGTGACGACTTGTCGAAGATCTTGGTGATCGTCATCGGATGGTGCACGCGGGTGCCGGTGGGTTGACCACTCTGCGGGTCGCGGGGAATGCTGATGTCGTGCACGAACGCCTGGACCAGGACTTCATCAGCATGATCTTCCTGGTAGATATTACCGACGCTCTCTTCCGAGTTGGCGCCTTCCGTGATGTTTCCCTGAGTCACACCTTCGATCTTCATATACGCTGGAATTGGCATGGCTTGCTCCTCACTATTATTGAAACCACGTTGAAAACATCAGCGCCGTTGAATCCCTTGAACATTCAGCGACTGCGGATGACAGTGTCAGGCTGCGCGGGTTGCCCCGTCAGTTCCGAACTTCGGTAAAAACTCGCCCTTGTCATCCATGTCGAGCGCGAGCGAGGTGAACCCCTTTTCGTCGCCGATCTGTTCCAGGATGCGAGTGGCAAGCAACGGCAGCAGTGCGCCGTTGACTATATGATCGATGTTGCGGGCGCCCGACTCGACATCGGTACACCGCGCCGCAATCTGGTCAACGACCCTGTCGGTGTAACTGAAGACGAGTCCCTGATTCTGTTTCAGCCGCTTGCCGACCTTGTCGAGCTTCATGCGGATGATGCTCTTCAGGTTGTCACCGGTAATCGGGTAATACGGAATGACCTTCATGCGTGCCAGCAACGCCGGCTTGAAGAATCGCTGCAGTTCCGGGCGGATCGCTTCCACCAGTTCCTCGACTGAGGGCGGCATGGCCGCCGTACCCATCTGCATCAGAATGTCGGAACCGAGATTCGAAGTCATCAGAATCACGGTATTCTTGAAATCGACCAGCCGGCCTTCGCCGTCGCTCAACATGCCCTTGTCGAACACCTGGTAGAAAAGATTCATGATTTCCGGATGCGCTTTCTCGACTTCATCGAGCAGCACTACCGAATACGGGCGCTGACGCACCGCATCGGTCAGCTGGCCACCTTCGCCATAGCCGACGTATCCGGGCGGCGAACCGATCAGGCGCGACACCGCGTGCTTTTCCTGAAACTCCGACATGTTGATGGTGACCATGAAGCGGTCGCCGCCGAACAGGAAATTGGCGAGGCCGTGCGCGGTCTCGGTTTTGCCGACGCCACTCGGCCCGACCAGCAGAAACACGCCGATCGGCTGATCCGGGTTCTGCACCCCGGCCTTCGATGCGCGCACGGTTGCATCGATCGCATCGAGCGCGTGATCCTGCCCGCGTACCCAGGTTTTGAGTTGCTTGCCGAGTTCGAGCAGAGCCGCCGCTTCGTCACGCACCATGTTGCCGACCGGCACACCGGTCCAGTCCGATACCACGCGCGCGACCACTTCCGGCGTGACTTCATAACTCACCAGCGCGCCGTCTTTCTGCAGCGTTTCCAGCTGTTCGAGCGCGGCGTCGAGTTCTTTCTGGATTACGGCGCGATCTTTGGCATCGCTGTCCTGAAGTTTTCCGCGCAAGGCAGTCACCTGTTCAACCGCCTGCTTCTCGGTTTTCCAGCGCTGCTCTACGCCACCGATCTCCTCCTGGAGCCGGCTGACTTCCGAGTCAATTTCCGCGATGCGCGCATGCGCCTCCGAGCGGCCGCTTTCCACATCGCGGGAAATGGCCTCGCGTTCCCGCTTCAATACCGCGACCTGGCGCTCGAGGTCTTCGAGTTTGTCGGGTTTGCCGGACAGGCTGATCTTGACGCGCGCGCAGGCTGTGTCGAGCAGGTCCACCGCCTTGTCCGGCAGCTGACGGCCGGAAATGTAGCGCGCGGACAGCGACGCGGCTGCCAGAATGGCGTCGTCTCTTATATAGGTGTCGTGCGCCTTTTCATACACCTCGCGCAGGCCGCGGAGAATCACCGACGCGACGTCAACCGACGGCTCGTCGAGCTTGACCAGCTGGAAGCGCCGCGCAAGCGCCGGATCTTTCTCGAAATACTTGCGATATTCGCTCCACGTCGTCGCCGCGATGGTACGCAACTCGCCGCGCGCCAACGCCGGCTTCAGCAGGTTCGCGGCGTCGCCGGTGCCCGCAGCGCCACCTGCGCCGATCAGTGTGTGCGCCTCATCAATGAACAGGATGATCGGCTTCTGCGAGGATTTGATTTCGGTGATCACCGCGTTGAGACGGTTCTCGAATTCACCCTTGACGCTGGCCCCGGCCTGCAACAGACCGAGATCGAGCCCGACGATGTCCACGTCCTTGATGGAATCCGGCACGTCGCCTGACACAACCTTGAGCGCCAGCCCTTCGACCACCGAGGTCTTGCCGACGCCGGCTTCGCCGACAGCAATCGGATTGTTCTTGCGACGACGGCCGAGGATGTCGATGATCTGGCGAATTTCCACATCGCGACCGAACACCGGATCAATTTTGCCTTCGCGGGCACGCGCCGTGAAATTGGTGGTGAACTTCTGCAGCGCGGTGGCGCCTTCCGGCGCGGCACGTCCGGCAGCGGTGCCGCCGCCGGTGTAGGTGCCCGACGCACCCAGCGGTTCATTGCTTTCGCTGGAAACCGCAAACACGTCCTGTTGCACGGCAAGCAGTTTGTCGCGCGACAGCGATTCGACGTCGGCAAGCTGCTCAAGCCCGTAGCGCGCCGGATTGTCGGCCAGTGCGATCAGCAGCGCGAGCGAACGCACGCGCGACTGCCCGAGGTCGAGCGATGCGATCATCCACGCTTCTTCGATCCACGACAGGACGGCCGAAGCGAACACCGGCCGCCCGGGGTTGCCGCTCTTGAGTCCGTCTATTTCGTGCTGCAGTTGCTTGACCCAACGGCCGGGGTCGATCTCGAAATGTTTCAGGACCAGCGGCACGTCGGCCTGACCGTCCTCGAGCAATTGCAGCAGGAAGTGCTCGGGCGCCACTTCGTAGTGGGTCCGGTTCACGCACAAACCGGATGCAGCTTCCAGAGCCTTCGTGCACTGGTGGTTAAGCCTGCGCAGCAGACTCTTGAGATCGGCTTTCATGTCGCCCCCGTGCGGTATCGGTTGGGATCAGTGGTGAATCTGCTTCAGGCCGGCGAATCACCGCCGCCTGCATCGCCACCACCGGCGTCACCGCCTCCGGCGTCGCCACCATCACCACCGCCTTCACCTCCGCCTTCGCCACCGCCGCCTTCACGTTCAAGCTTGCCGACAAGCGACAGCGTGAACGCGGCGCCCATGTACTTGAAGTGCGGACGCACCGCGAGTTCAACCTTGTACCAGCCCGCCTGGCCGGGAATATCGCTCACGATAACCTTGGCTTCACGCAACGGGCGCCGGCTGCGCACCGATGCCGGCGGATTGTCCTGGTCTGCCACATACTGGCGTATCCAGGAATTCAGTTCGCGATCGAGATCGTTCTTGGTTTTCCAGCTGCCGATGTGTTCGCGCTGAATCACCTTGAGGTAATGCGCAAGGCGGTTGACGATGAACATGTACGGCAACTGCGTGCCGAGCCGGTAGTTCATTTCCGCTTCGCGCGCCTCGGGGCTGGTGCCGAAGTGTTTCGGCTTCTGCACGGAATTGGCCGAGAAGAACACGGCATAGTCGCTGTCTTTTTTCGCCACCAGCGGCACGAAACCCTGTTCCGCCAGTTCGAATTCACGGCGGTCGGAAATCATGGTTTCGACCGGCGACTTGGTCTTGGTCTCGCCTTTTTCCTGGTAATGGTGCACCGGCAGGTTGTCCACCATGCCGCCGCTCTGCGGGCCGATGACGTTCGGACACCAGCGATAGTTCTTGAAACTTTCGGAAAGACGCGTGGCAAACGCAAACGCGGTATTGCCCCACAGATAATCCTTGTGGTGCTTGACCGATTCCACGTAGTTGAACGAGCGCGCCTTGTTGTCGTCACCATACGGCGCCCGCATCATGAAACGCGGTGCCGTGAGTGCAATATTGCGTGCGTCGTCGGAATCACGGAATGCGCGCCACTTGGCGTATTGCGGTCCTTCGAAGGTGGATTCCAGGTCCTTGATTGAACCCAGTTCCTCGAAACTGTCGATGCCGAAAAATTCCGGCCCGGCTGCCGCGACGAAGGGCGCATGCGACATGGCGCTGACACTCGAAATCTGGCGCAGCAACTGGATGTCCTGCGCGCCGGGACCGAAGTCGTAGGCGCCGATCAGTGCGCCGTAGGGCGCACCGCCGAACTGACCGAACTCGGCGGTGTAGACGTGCTTGTAGAGGCCGGACTTGGTGACTTCGGGTGCATCCTCGAAGTCTTCGAGCAACTCCTCTTTTGTGACACTCAGCATTTCGATTTTGGTGTTTTCGCGGAAATCGGTGCGATCCACCAGCATCTTGAGTCCGCGCCAGCTGGATTCCAGTTTCTGGAAATCCTCGTGATGCATGATTTCGTCGAGCTGCTTGCTGAGCTTGCGATCGATCTCCGCAATCATTTCGTCGACCAGGCGCTGTTCAACCTTTTCGGTCTTGCGGGTCGGCTTGAGCAATTCCGATATGAACGCTTCGACGCCGCGCTTGGCAATGTCGTAGCCTTCGTCCTTGGGTTTGAGGCGCGTCTCCTGCATGATCTGGTCGAGCAGGGATCCCTCGGCAGCCGCGGCGGCGCCTGCCTGTGTCTGTTGCTTCATGTCAGCCATGGTCGTTGCCTCTCAATGCGTTTCGAATGAGTCGTGTGCAGCGCGTGTTCGCTGCAATCACTTGCCGTCCTTGTCGGGATCGATGCCCAGTTCTTTCATTACTGCGGCCTTGGTCTGCTCGTCTTTAAGCAGGTCCTGAATCGCGCGGCGGAACGCCGGCACGTTGCCCAGCGGTCCCTTGAGCGCCTGCAGGTTCTTGCGCAGCTCAAGCAGCTGCTTGAGTTCGGGAACCTGTTCTGCAATTCGATCCGGCGAAAAATCCTTGTAGGAATCGAATTTCAAATTGACGTCCGTGGTGCCGCCTTCCTTTTCGTCAAGCGCATTCTTCACCGTCATGTTGAGGCTCAGATTGCTGCCTTTGACCACCGCGTCGAAATTGTCCTTGTTGATGTTGACCGGCGCGCGCTCTTCCACGGCATTGTTGCCGGGTTTGCCGGTGAAGTCGCCCATTACCAGCATCTTCAATGGCAGCTCGACGTCTTCCGTTTGATCACCTGCTTCAGACTTGTACACGATGCTGACGCGCTCCTTGGGAGCGACTGAACCCTTGTCGTTATCCGCCATGACCTTACCCTCCGGTTAAACCTTCACACTTAGAGCCAGCGCCGGATCCACGCTGCTCAATCGCGAAAAGGTGCTAGCGATTTTTGCAGCCGAATCCGTTGCGTTTTTGGATTTGCCCGCCGACTTCTCGTAGGCAGACAGCAACAGCCGATAGACACGCGCAGCGAGTTCCGGCTCCCACTCACGCAGCTTGAACTCGTCGGCGCGTGCGGCGAGATCCTCGAGCAGCGAGGCCGCGACATGCGCGTGGCCGGTTTGCATCAGTAACTGGGCGAGCGAGAAGCGCCACATGAACTGTTCGCGCGCGCTGCCGGTTGTACTCCATCCCTGTGACAGCTGTTTGACCGCGGCTTCGAGATTGCCGCCGGTCGCCGTCGCCCGTGCCTCATTGAGTGCCGCCTCCCAGGGCGCATCGCCACGGCTGCGCCGTCCGGCGCCGGCTCCGGCGCCGGACTCGCCGGTGAGAACTTCCGCTTCCAGCCAGGCGGCCGTCGCGTCGTCTGCGAACGGTGTGCCACTGACGAATTTCATCGAGATCAGTTCGGGAAATCCGCTGAGAAAATGCCGGAGTTCACGCAGCACGGCTTTGCGCGCGGCTTCGCCTTTGGGCCCGAGCGTCTGCAGCACGTCGGCAGCAAATTTCTGTCCGTCGAGCCAGTAGGGCGCCTTGGTCAGGGCGGCTTCAAGTTCCGGTAACAGGGCATCGAACTGCCCGTTCTGACGCTGGTTTTCAAAGGCCTTGATGCGCTCCGGTGCCGGCGCCGGAATCTGGGTCTGGCCGTCGGTCTGGGCGGGCAGGCTGTCAACCAGGATCCAGGTGATCAGCCGGCCCAGACGGTACGCGCGGGCGTCCGTTACATCCTTGCCGAGCCAATACCGGGTTACCTTGCGGGCGATATCCTGCAGCTGCCGCAAGGCCTTCTTGGCATCAGCGTCTGAGGTGACTTCGGCGATTTCGGCCGAGGCCGCTGGCGCCGGTCGCGCCGCGGGTGAGGGGATCGTTGCAGCCGGAGGAGGTGCCGGTGCAGCGGCAGCCTGGACCGCCCGTTGTGCCGCAGCTTCGAGGGATTGCAGGTGGTCCTTGAGGGGCCGGCTCAGATCTCGCAATGAGGGTGCGTCCGGGCCCAGTTTTTCATCCAGGCAGGCGTCGATTTCCTTGAGCAGCGCATTGGCCTGTTCCAGCGCAGGTTTGTCGCCGGCTTTTGGGGTGACGTCGCGAACGAACTGCCCGGCCTTTTCGGCCAGCCAGGCGACTGCAGTGCCGCGTGCCCGCAGCCGTTTCACTTCAGGATAGAGCCCGTCCCAGTACTGAATCAGCAGGTCGCGAATAACCTGCAGACCGGCAGCGAGCCCCGGATAGCGTTCCCCCTCGATCAGACCGCGACACAGATAGGCGGCGACCAGAAGATCCTTGGATTTTGTTTGCAGGATAAGGGCCGACAGCTCCACGACCCGTTTCCAGTCAACGGCGGTCGGGGTCAGGGATTCCTGCTTGGCGAGTTCGGCTTCGAGCTGCTCGAACTGGGGTTCGTAGCGCGCGGAAGCACCGCACGGCTGATCCGGCGACACCGGGGCCGAGCCCAGGTTTGCGAAGCGATGGCTGGTGGCAGCTTCGTCCACGGTACCCACCTAAATCTATCAGGACCTTACTTCGCCGCAGTCTTCAAGACCTGCGGACCGTTTTTATAAGCTTTAGTCGATTCCTGAAAATCAGGGAGACCGAGCCACTGTTCCCGGACAGCGCCCGGGAAACACTCACCCCCTGATGCAAACCGTCGGGATTCGGGGCCGAAGCGGTCCCTAGCGTCAGCGGCTTGGACGAGGCAGAAACGCTCCCCGGCTCATCCGGGATGCGGTCGGCTCGCCTGTTTAACCCACCGCAGACTAACATAACTTTTCAGGCTGTAAAAACATATTATTTGCGGTCAACCGGCAAGGTCATCGGGCCTGGTTTTTTCGCTTCAGGCGCACCTGACGGGCATCCTCCATGGCCCCGTGCCTGATTGGGCAAGCGCTGTTAAACTTGCCGGCGCGGTCACCTTCGCAAATTCACGAAGCCGAGCCCAAACGCACATGTTCATCAACAAGGAAAAACCTCATACGCTGCTGCTCGCCGATTTTGGCGAGGGGCAAGCCAATGCGCCCGATGCATACGAGCGCAAAAAGCTCGAGACAGTCGTAACCGAGCACGGTGGCCGGGTGCTGGACAGCGCGCCTTACCGGGTTTTCGCCGCATTCAAGCGACCGGACGCCGCCTTTGAAGCGGCCAGGGAATTGCACGGCATACCCGCCGGCAGTCCGCCGGTTCCGCCACGTCTCAGTGTCCATGCCGGCAAGATCACCCTTGAGGACCGGAGCGCAGCGGGTGCGCCGGTCAGTGCCGTGCTGTTGCTGGCGGAGATGGCCTCGGAAAAGCACATCCTTTGTACGGGGTCCGTTTATAAGGAGTTGTCTTCGTCCTGGCAAACCCAGCTGCTGCCGCTGTCTCAGGCGTCACCGCTGCCTGACCCTGAAGAAACCCTTCATGTGCTGCCCTGGGAGCAGGAAGACAGGACGCGCATGGTGACCATGATGTGGGGCAATCAGGAACTGACCCGGGGTCAGATCCATCTTGAACTGACCTACCGCGGCAAGCAGGTCAACGTCAGCGAGGCGCAGCCGGCCATTATCGTCGGGCGTTCCAGCCAGTGTGATCTGGTGGTGAATCACAAACTGGCATCGCGCCTGCATGCACGAATCGAATACCGCAACGGCAATTTTGTGCTGGTTGATCAGAGTGGCAACGGTACCTTCGTTGCATTCGGCGACGGCGACAAACGGAAAGTACACATGAACAGCCTGCCGATCCGCGGCACCGGCCGCATCGGTCTGGGTGACCAGAGCGACGCGCTGTCAGACGACGCGATCCAGTTTGTGTGCGTGGAGTAAGCCTGCGCCGGTTTCGCGTCGCAGCCCTTCAGACCTGCTCCGGCTTTAGCGTCGCCAGATCAATGACGAAACGGTAGCGCACGTCATTGTTCACCAGCCGCTCGTAAGCGGTGTTCACGTCCTGGATTGCAATCACTTCCACGTCCGACGCAACGTTGTGCGCCGCACAGAAATCCAGCATCTCCTGTGTCTCGCGGATGCCGCCAATCAGCGAACCGGTAAGCCGGCGCCGGCCCATGATCAGCACGCCGGCCGCAAGCGGTGAAGGATCCGGCAAACCCACCAGCACCATGGTGCCATCGCGCCGCAACAGGCCGAGATAGGCGTTGTAGTCGTGCTGCGCGGAAACCGTGTCGAGAATGAAATCGAATTGTGCGGCATGCGTTTTGAATACCGAAGCGTCACGTGTCGGGATAAATGCGTCCGCACCCAGACGCGTTGCGTCAGCCTGCTTGCCGGGTGAGTGACTCAGCACCGTGACATGCGCACCCATGGCCTTGGCAAGTTTCACCGCCATGTGACCGAGCCCGCCGAGTCCCACCACAGCGACACGCTGTCCGGCTCGCACGTCGTAGCGCCGCAGCGGTGAATAGGTGGTGATGCCGGCGCACAACAGCGGCGCCGCACGCTCCAGCGGAATGCCGTCGGGAATCCGCAGCACGTAATTTTCGTCGACCGTGATGCGCGTCGAATAGCCGCCGTAGGTCGGCGTCTTGCCGTCGCGTTCGACGCTGTTATAGGTCGCAACCATGCCCTCGCTGCAGTACTGTTCCTCGCCGTCGGCACAGGCTTCACATTCGCGGCACGAATCCACAAAACAACCGACACCGACCGTATCACCGACCTTCCACCTGGTCACGGCCGTACCGGCTTTCGCCACCGTACCGATGATCTCGTGGCCCGGCACCATCGGAAAGCGTGAACGGCCCCATTCGTCGCGCGCCTGATGCACATCGGAATGGCAAATGCCGCAATAGAGAATGTCGATCAACACATCGTGCGGCCCGGGTTCGCGCCGCTCGATTGAAAACGGCGCGAGTGGCGCCTTGGCGGATGCGGCGGCGTAGGCGGGGGTTTTGATCATGACGGTAATCTCCCGGGATCTGTTGGCAACCTGTTCACGAGTGGGCCCGTAGCGGGAACGCGCGGAGTGTTATGCGTTTGTCAAAGCAAAACTCACGGCGCGCGAACTTGCGCTGCGCGCGCGCACGCGCCGGTAAGCCTGTCAGGGATGACTCCGTGAGTGTGATACATGAATACATTTGGCGCGCCCGACAGGATTCGAACCTGTGACCTACAGCGTCGGAGGCTGTCGCTCTATCCAGCTGAGCTACGGGCGCAATCGGTTATCAAACTATCAGCGGTTCGTACCCATCCCTGGTGTGCCCGCCAGCCCAGCCATCCCTGGCTGGTCGTTCGCCGGGACGAAGCCGTGCTTCGTCTCAAATCACCGGCTCACCCAGCTGAGCTACGGGCGCACGAAAAGGGGCGAAAGCATAGCGCGAACCGCCGCAGTCGTCCAATTCATCGGCTAATGATGCCCCTGCGAGTCGGAGCCACCCAGCAGTTTTCCATCTACAACCTTGCCGTAGTAGCTGTCCGTCGCGTGATATTTCCGGCGGGTCTGCTCGACATTGCCATTGAACCGGGGGTCCTGCGGGCGGGGGCGACTGTCCACAAATGCCGCCACATCCCATGCTTCTTGCAGACTCAATTTCCGACCCCCGCCGTACGGCATATTTGCATGTATAAAGGCCGCCGCCGTGCTGATCCTGGTCATCCCCGCGCCCCAGTTGAATGAGCGTGCGCCCCACAGCGGCGGA
This sequence comes from Gammaproteobacteria bacterium, assembly GCA_035701115.1. Taxonomy (GTDB): domain Bacteria; phylum Pseudomonadota; class Gammaproteobacteria; order Natronospirales; family REEB76; genus DASSKW01. The sequence continues at coordinate 7,784 of DASSOA010000036.1, read as the reverse complement.
AAAACCTGCGCGCCTCGCGCCGACCTGCCCTGACCGTCATCGCCGTGGCACATCGCGCAATTCGATGCGAATACGTGTCTGCCGCGTTCGATGCTCGGCGACCGCGGCGCTGACGCGAGCTTGGGATAGCCGGCACCTTTGGGCGTGATGCCGACCGGCAGCCCGGTGGCGAGCCAGTGAAAATACGTGACCAGCGATTTCATTTCGGCACTGTCGGCTGCGGGCGGTTTGCCGTTCATGCTGAAACGGAAACAGCCCTGAATGCGTTCTTCGATGGTGTTCACTTTCCTGTTCTTGCTGCGGTACTTCGGATACGTAACGTAAGCCGCCCACATTGGTGCGGAATCCATCTGACGGCCCTGGTTTACGTGACAGTTCACGCAATTGAGGTCGTTGCCGACGTAGCCTTTGGCCAGCGCACTGGTATGTTCAAGCAACTGCAGACCCTGCCAGACAGCTTCGCCGTCGGGACCGGACGGAATTGCATCGAGCGGTGGCGGAGTGAAATTGTCGGGGGATTGTGCAGCAGGATGATAGGCATTGTTGAAGGCGGGTCTGACCGTTGCCACCTGTTCGCCTTGCTTCAGCGAACCGATATAGGCAGCCACCGCCTTGATGTCATCTGGCGTAAGTGCACGTGCAATGTTATGCATGGTCTGCGCAGCCAGTGACGCGTCTGCCGTGGATTGCAAGCGTTGCAACGCACCGGTGAGATATTGAACAGGTTGCCCGGCCAATGCCGGAATGGAGGGCGCAACACCGCCGAGATCCGGCGCGTGGCAACTCACACAGGCCGGAACGCCGTGCGACCAATTGCCGGCCGTCGCCAGGGTGCGTCCGCGTTCAAGTTCTGCAGCCACAGGTGTTGCAGCGGTCTGTTTCGCATAGGGTGATTGGAGCGTGCTCAGGTAGGCGGCCAGTTGCCGCATGTCGGCATCGCCGAGTCCGCGCGCCACCGGCGTCATGAGCTGATTGTTGCGGCTGCCGTTGTGAAAATTCTGCAGCTGCTGATACAGATATTGCTCCGGTTGACCGGCAAGGCGAGGATACATTCCCTGGCCGCCGGCCAATTGGGGACCGTGGCACGCAGTGCAGATGGCCAGTTTCGACGGAGGTGTTGTGGCTGTTGCCGTTTGTGCCGTCGCCGCGACCACGGCGAACATGACGATCAAAGCTGTTTTCATGTGAGGCATACCTGCACCATTCATTTCCCGGGCGGCAGAAAACGGTAATTCGTATAAATCGCCTGCCCCGCCGGGCTCATCAGGAAACTCATGAACGCCTTGGCCGCCGCCGGGTGCGGCGCGTCTTTCATCTGGCCCGCGGTATAGCCGACAACCTTGTTGTCGCGGTCCGGAATCGTCACGGTCGAAATCGGATGATGCATCATCCGGTCATGGAAGTACGCCTCGGTGTACCACACGACGCCTGCATCACATCGTTTTTCCATGATGCGTATCGGCGTTTCACGATGATGAATATGCGTCAGGAACGTCGTGCCGTTTGTGACCTTGTCGTGGTACACGGTATTGACCAGCGCTTCGCCGCCGGCTTCTTTCAGCGCCGGCATGATGGCATGCTTGGCGATGCCTTCCCATTCCGGATTCGGCATGCATAGCCGGAGAGCCGGCTCGGCGAGACTCTTGAGACCGGTAACGTGTTTCGGATTGCCCTTGTAGACCATGATGGCAAGCCTGTTCCTGGCATACACCTCGGTGCGCTCGAACCAGTGATGCTGGTCCTGCAACGTCTTCATGCTGCCCTGGCCTGCGGCCAGGATATCGGGCTTGAGTGTGATGCGCATGTTGCCCAGAAGAATCCCCTGGCCACGCTCGAGCGACGTGATCAGGCGGCCGGGCGGAAAAGTAAAAGCGACGACATGCCGGTATTCGGGGTTTGCCTTCATGAATTCATTCATGAGACGTGTAACCACCATGTACTGATTGCCGGCAAAATAGATAACCAGTTGTGGATCATTGATGTCGCCATGGATATCGGGCACGTTTTCCAGGCCCGGCACCGTCACTTCGGTCCCGTCATAGATGGGCGCGTTCCAAGGCGGCTGCACGTCCAGCAGCTCCCTGGGAAAGTCCTGCATGTACCGGGAATCCTGATGAACGCTGGTTTGTGGCCCCGCCGCGAAGGCGGGGCTCAGCGTTCCAAGGAGCAGCGCCGCAAATGCGCCAATCAGTAAATAACGCAAGAATCCTGTCGACATGATCCTCTCCTGATAGCGAACGAGCGACGCTGCTCCCGGATAATCAAGTAACCGGCTTACTGCTTGACGTACGGATAACCCATGTTGCCGTAGACAACGACGGTCGCCAGCGCCGACAGATCGATGCGGACATTCTTGTAAACCTCGGAATGCGCGAAGCCGAGATCGGCGAGCGCCTGGCCGCACACATCAACATGCACGCCGGCTTTGCGCAGTGCATCGATCAATGGGATGTTCGGGTTATCCACGCCGTATTTTTTCTTGTAGGCCTCGTTGTCGAGAATTGCAGGCGTGGCCGGTCCATGCAGGATCGCAACAAAGTGAAGGTTCTTCAGCGGTACACCCGCCGAGGCAAACACGTTCACTGCGCGCGCCACGTGATCAAGGCCCGGTTCCGGCTTGGAGGGATCCTTGATATCCGAAGTCACGTCAAACAATGCCTTGTACACGTGTTGCTTGTTCGGCTGCACGGCTGCATGGGGCAGTGGGTGCACCGGTCCGTACTTTGCGATTGCCGGAAAGGTCCATTGCGTGTCGGCCGCCTGAGCCGGGTTGAAGCTGAAGGCAGCGAAAGCCAGCAGGCCCAAAATCAAACTGGAAGAGTGACGCATGAGAGTTCTCCAAAGCGCAGGGTAGAAAGCAGGTGTAAACCGGACGCCCATTGGCGGACGCACGGTCTTTACTCCGCACAAAATGTAATCGGCCCGATGCAATAGAACAAATACATAATTCGCATGCTTGCTATACTTTTCTGATATATGAATCTCAGACATCTCGCGGTCTTTCATGCGGTGGCCCAAAGCGGAAGCATCAGCGCCGCCGCTACCCGCCTGTTCGTAAGCCAACCGGCGGTGTCCCGCGAGCTGGGCGAACTGGAGCGGCGTCTTGGCCTGACGCTTTTCGACCGGCTTCCGCGCGGTGTGCGGCTCACCGAGGCGGGCGAGCTGCTGTTCGATTACGCCAGACGCATTTTCGCGCTTGAACAGGCGGCGCAATCCGCGCTGGAAGAGCTGGCCGACTTGCGCGGCGGCCGCCTCGCCATCGGCGCCAGCAGCACGCTCGGGATGTACGTGCTGCCGTCCCGGGTCGCGGAATTCCACCGCGAGCACCCGGGCCTCAAGCTTTCGCTGGAAGTCGGGAACACGAGCAGCATCGAGCAGCATCTCCTGGAACACCGGATCGCGCTCGGCTTTGTGGAAGGGCCGGTCAAGGCCGGGGGATTCGACACGCATCAGTTCATGCAGGATGAAATCGTCGCCGTGGTCGCCGCCGCGCACCCGCTGGCCCGGCGCCGTGACATTCGGCCGCAGGAACTGACCGGCGTCCAGATGGTGTTGCGCGAAGCGGGCTCGGGAACGCGCGCCATCGTGGAACAGGCGCTGCAGTCGCACGGGATTACCGCGAACGAAACGCTCGAGATGGGCAGCAGTGAAGCCATAAAGCGCGCGGTAATTGCCGGCAGCGGAATGGCGTGGCTGTCGTTACTTTGTGTCGGCGACGAGCTGGCTCGCGGGACGCTTTCAACCTTGAAGCTGAAGGGAATTCAGATAAAACGTCCGATGTTTGCCCTTTGGCTCAAGGACACGCACCTCCCGCCGGCGGCCAGTGCGTTTCTGGACAAGCTTGAAATCGACCACGCGACCGCGAAACGCGGGCCAAACGCCCGCTAGGCGGCGTTTCCCTGGCTACACAGCAGGCTATATAATGCCGCCCCAATCCGGCGCATCGCCTCGCGCCGCAACCGAACTTCCGACAGGGGATCGCCGTGGAACACGGGAATCATCACGATCAGCATTTCTTCGACACCTTCATGCTTGTCATGGGCATTCTGGCAGCGATTGCCATCATCGCCTATTGGCTTGCGACATCAATCGCGAACCACACGCCCGGCGCCTACGACCGCGGTGGTGCGGTCAAGGAAACGCTGATTGACCAGCGTCTCGCGCCGGTCGGCGACGTGCAGATCTCCGGCAATGCAGCGACCCAGATGCCGACTGCCATGCCGACGGCAGCGGCCGCCGGCGGCAAGCCCAAATCGGGCAAGGAAATCTGGGAAGGGACCTGCTCGGCCTGTCACAGTACCGGCGCCCTGGGCGCACCGAAAATCGGCGACAAGTCCGCCTGGGGTCCGCGTCTGACCCAGGGTCTCAAAACGCTCGAACAACATGCGTTGCACGGCTACAAGAACATGCCGGCCAAGGGCAACAACCCGGCGTTGAGCGATGCCGAAGTCATCAAGGCCATGGAATACATGATCAGTCAGAGCGGCGGCGCCAGGCTTATCAAGCATTGAACCGGCCAAATTGATTCGAACGCAAAGAAAGGCCGCCTTCGGGCGGCCTCTGCTTTCTGGAGATCAGGAAGGTATCCTCATCAGGTGTCGGCAAGCAGACCGCGTATCTGATCCAGATACAGACGTCCGTGCTGTTGGCGTTCGGCGTCAGTCACCGGCCGTGCCGCATCGGACCACTGCAGATCGGATTCAGGTAATTCCTTGAGAAACCTGCTCGGTTCACAATCCCTGTCCTCACCGTACTTGCGGCGCCTGGCCGCATAGCTCAACGTCAGCGTGCGCTGCGCGCGAGTGATGCCGACATACGCAAGCCGGCGCTCTTCATCCACGTTTTCGCCTTCCATGCTGTTGCGATGCGGAAGCAACTCTTCTTCCATGCCCACCAGAAACACGTGCGGGAATTCCAGGCCTTTTGCCGCATGCAGCGTCATCAGACTGACCGCATCGCCCGCATCTTCATCCTTGTTGCGATCCAGCATGTCCATCAGCGACAACTGTGCCAGCGTGTCGGCCAGCGTGCGCTCCTCGCCCGGTTCGGTTGACGGACGCGACAACCAGCCGGTGAATTCGTCCACGTTCTCCAGTTTCTTTTCCGCCGCTTTGGGATCACGTGCGTTGTCGCGCAACCAGTCCGCGTAACGTGTGTACTCAAGCAGTTCTTTCATGACGTGAGCGGCAGATTCATGTTCGGCGTGCTCGGCAACCCGCGAGATCCAGGTTCCGAATTCGTGCAGCCGGGCCGCGGCCTGTGCCGTTAGGCATTCGCGCACACCGAGTTCGAAGCAGGCGGAAAACAGGCTTATGCCCCGCTTACCCGCGTAGCCGCCCAATTTCTCCAGCGTCGCGGCACCGATCTCGCGGCGCGGCACGTTCACCACTCTCAGGAACGCGCTGTCGTCGTCGGGATTCACCAGCAGTCGCAGGTACGCCACCAGATCACGGACTTCAGCGCGATCGAAAAACGACGTACCGCCGGCAAGCCGGTACGGCACGCGGCGTTCGCGCAACGCGCGTTCGAACAGCCGCGACTGATGGTTGCTGCGATACAGAACCGCGTAGTCCCGGAATTGCTGTTTGTGCTCCAGCCGATGCTGCAGCAGTTCCGCCACCACACGTTCGACTTCGTGTTGCGCGTCGCTGCATGCCATGACCCGTACCGGTTCGCCTTCGCCCAGTTCGCTCCAGAGTTTTTTCTCGAACACGTGCGGATTGTTGCTGATCAGTGCATTGGCCACCCGCAGAATACGCCGGGTCGAACGATAGTTCTGTTCAAGTTTGACTGCCTGCAGCGTCGGGAAATCCTGTTTCAGCAAGGAAAGATTTTCCGGCTGGGCGCCGCGCCAGGAATAGATCGACTGGTCGTCGTCGCCGACCACCGTGAACGCGGCTCGGGGACCGGCGAGAAGTTTTAACAGGCGGTACTGTGCCGCATTGGTATCCTGGTATTCATCCACCAGCAGATAACGCAGACGGTTCTGCCAGTTTTCGCGCGCATCCGGAAATGCTTCCAGCAGGCGCACGGGGCGCACGATCAGATCGTCGAAATCCATCGCGTTATAGGCCTTGAGATGCCGCTCGTATTCCGCGTACAGCTGCGCGGAACGCCGCGCGTTGGGATCGGATTCGTCAGCCAGCACCTGTTCCGGAGTACGCAAGGCGCTTTTCCACGCGGAAATCTGCCATTGCGCGCGTTCCAGTACTTCGGCGCGCTCGGCCTTGTCGAGTTTGAGCAGTTCGCGCAGCAAGCCGAGGCTGTCTTCGGCATCAAACAGCGTAAACCCGCGTTTGTATCCGATGCGCGCATGTTCCTGCCGCAGGATTTTCAGACCCAACGTATGAAACGTGGACACAGTCAGGGCGCGCGCCTGTTCGGCACTGACCAGCCTGGTCACACGCTGCTTCATCTCGCGTGCCGCCTTGTTGGTAAAAGTGACAGCGGCAATGTGATCGGCCGCGATGCCGCAGGCGTCAACCAGATAGGCAATCTTTTGCGTAATCACGCGCGTCTTGCCGCTGCCGGCACCCGCCAGCACCAGCAGTGGCCCGTCAATGTGGGTGACGGCCTTGCGTTGTGCGGGATTGAGCGAAGCGAGTGAAACGGGGTGGCGCGGCATGGCGGCCATTGTAGCGGGCCGTCCGGCGCTGAACAGTCTTGATTTTCAGTTGCAGGTGCCGGTTGTGTGCGGAACGGATGTCGGGCGACGGCTAGAACGCATTGCGGTCCAGCACCCGGTAACCGATTGCTTCGGCAACATGTGCGTCGGCGATCACATCACTGCCGGCGAGATCGGCAATGGTGCGCGCCACTTTCAGCACCCGGTGATAACCGCGCGCCGACAACCCCAGCTGCTCCATGGCGCGCTCCAGCAGCCGGTGACTGCCTTCACCAAGCGTGCAATACCGGTTGACTTCCCGGGTTGCCAGGCGTGCATTGGGTTTGCCGCAGCGCGCCTGTTGACGCCGGCGCGCCGCGATCACGCGGTTGCCGATTTTCTCACTCGGTTCGCCATCGGGTTCGCTGCCGGGACGCAGCACGTCGTGTGCGAGCCGCGGCACTTCGACGTGCAGATCAATGCGATCCAGCAACGGGCCGGAAACGCGGGCGCGATAGCGCTGGATCTGATCGCTGGTGCAATGGCAGCGCCCGGACGAATCGCCGAGATAACCGCATGGACACGGGTTCATCGCGGCAATCAGCTGAAAGCGCGCCGGAAATTCGGCCTGACGCGCCGCACGCGAGACCACGATGCTGCCGGTTTCCAGCGGTTCGCGTAATACTTCGAGCGCATGCCGGTCGAATTCGGGCAGTTCGTCCAGGAACAACACGCCATGATGCGCCAGCGAAATTTCACCGGGGCGCGGATAGGAACCGCTCTCACTTCCATAACTGCTTGCAATAAAAGGGGCTTTTAGAGCTTAATATGCCTATAGATGGTGCGATTAAATACAAAAGACATTGCAACTGTATCTAAGAATCGATAAAGTAGATGCGACTGAATTGGGTCGCCCAAGAGACGCGATATCAGGGAGAGGAACATGCCGGTTCGCAAGATTCCCAGAAACTACCGCCATATCACGGGCAGAGTCGCTATGGCAGGGCAACCCGATTCCTCGGCCTTTGAGGGCGGCTTAGAACGCGACTTTTACACGCTACTGGATTTTGATCCTTCGGTCGCGGACGTAGATCACCAGCCCGTACGTATTGATTACACCCTCCCTGACGGCCGAAGCTCCTTCTATAGGCCAGACGCTTTGGCTCTATACCACCCATGG
>DASSOA010000035.1:0-7814 GCA_035701115.1 Gammaproteobacteria bacterium | reverse complement strand
CGTGTTGAACAAGGTGCGCGAAACCTGGGAACGGGAAGTGTGGCAACACGACCTGCATGCCATGCCCGCGATCCGGCGCACTACCGTTTTCTGGCTGCGGATGCTGCACGTCATGGTGCAGGAGGCCACGGACGGCCAGCTGACCTTGCGTGCCATGAGTCTGGTGTACACCACGCTGCTCGCCATCGTGCCGTTGCTGGCATTTGCATTTGCGATACTCAAGAGCCTGGGCGTCCAGAATCAGCTTGAACCCCTGATGCTCGAATTTCTGGCTCCACTCGGACCGAAGGCCGAGGAAATCTCCGGCAACATCATCAACTTCGTGGATAACGTCAAGGCCGGCGTGCTGGGCGTGCTCGGCCTGTTGATGTTCCTGTATACCGTGGTGTCGCTGGTCCAGAAAGTCGAGGAAGCGTTCAATTACGTGTGGCGCGTTCGTGAAGCGCGCACGCTGACCGAACGTTTCAGTCATTACGTCAGCGTCATCCTGATCGGGCCGCTGTTCATCGTGAGCGCGTTCGGCATCACGGCAACGTTCAGCAGCCACGCGGTGATGCATCACGTGATGCAATTCGGCCCGCTGGGCCATCTTCTGGTGGTACTGGCCAAGACCCTGCCCTACCTGCTGGTCGTTGCCGCCTTTACCTTTGCCTACATCTTCGTGCCGCATACTCATGTGCAATTTCGCGCAGCGCTTGCCGGCGGCATTTTTGCCGGCGTGCTGTGGGAATTCGCGGGCTGGGCGTTTGCCGCGCTTACCGTGTCCTCGACGCGCCTGACGGCGGTCTACTCCAGCTTTGCCATCCTCGTCATGTTCATGATGTGGATCTATCTCTCGTGGCTGATTCTGCTTGGCGGCGCGCAGGTCACGTTTTACGCGCAGAACCCCGAACTGGTACGCCACGGTCGCGCCTACCGCGATCTCGGCGGGCGCACCGTGGAGCGCGTGGCGCTGCACATCATGTACCTGCTGGGGCGGAACTATCACGACGACAAGCTGCCGTGGTCGCGCGAAGAACTTGCGCGCCGGCTGTACCTTCCGACCGATACGGTATTCGATGTGCTGTCGCGTTTGCAGGATGCCGGACTGGTCATCGTGCTCACCGGCCGCATACACCGCTACGTGCCCGGACGCGACATGGGGACCATTACCCTGCAGGACATCGTGGGCGCCATGCGCCGGAACCCGGAGCGCACCCGCGACATTGACCGTCATCTGCGGGCCGTCCGTGCGGTGGACGAAATCGTCGAATCGCTGGACGGCGCCATCACGGCGAGCCTGGGAACAACCTCCTTGCGCGACCTGGTCGAAATGCCTCACGACGCCGAACCCGCCGCGCTGCGTAAATCGACAGGCTGATCACGCAAGGTACCTTGACGATGCGATCTGCTTCCCCGCAAACAGCAACTGCCGCCGTGTTTGATCCTGACTTCAGTCGCGCCCGGTTCCCGGGGCTGGCGAGCGACTGGACATTTCTCGACAACGCCGGCGGCGCTCAGGTGCTCGACACCGTCATCGCGCGCGTCGCCGATTACCTGCGCAGCAGCCCGGTGCAACTTGGCGCAACCTATGCAGGCTCGCAGCTCGCCGCGGAACGCGTTCAGGCGGGCATGTGCGCCATGCAGCGAATGCTGAAGGCCGCCGACGTCAGCGAAATCGCAGTCGGGCCGTCTACCACGGTGATGCTGCGACGACTGGCCGAAGGGCTGCGGCCCAGCCTGGCGCCGGGCGACGAAATCATCGTCACCGACGCGGATCACGAATCCAACATCACGCCCTGGCTGCGATTGCGCGAATTCGGCATCAACGTCCGAACCTGGCACGTGAATACGGACAGCTTTCGGCTCGAACCCGATGAATTGAAACCGCTGCTTACCGAGCGCACGCGCCTGGTGTGTTTCACGCACACGTCGAACATTCTCGGCGGCATCGAAGCGGTGAAAAACATCACCCGTCTGGTTCACGAGCACGGCGCCCGCGTGTGCGTGGACGGCGTCGCACAGGCACCGCACCGCCCGGTTGACGTGCGCGAGCTGGATGTCGATTTTTATGTGTTCAGCGCCTACAAAGTCTACGGACCGCATCTCGGCGTGCTGTACGGCAAGCGGGATGCGCTGCTGGCGCTCGCAAACCTAAATCACGAATTCATTGCACGCGACGCGCTGCCTGCCAAACTCCAGCCGGGCGCCGTGCCCTACGAACTCGCGTACGGGCTCACCGCCATCCCGGAGTATTTCGACGCACTTCATGCCCGATACGGCGGCAACGCATGGACTGCAATCGCCTCGCATGAATCCGCTCTCACCAACAGGCTGCTGGACTTTCTCGGAAGCAGACCCGGCGTGCGCGTGATCGGCCCACGGCAAGTGGCCGGCAACAGCCGGGTACCGACCGTATCGTTTATCGTCGAAGGTCGCGATTCGGCGGAAATCCCCACGGCCATGGACCGTCACCGTATTGGAATTCGCTACGGTCACTTCTACGCCAAACGCCTGATCGAACGACTGGGCTTGTCGCAGCAGAACGGCGTGATTCGCGTATCAGCGGTTCACTACAACACGATGAGCGAGATTGACAGGTTGATCGGATACCTGGATGAAATCATCTGAGCCTATGCCGACGCCTGCTGCGCCGACTTGATTCGCTGGTAGATATCGTCAACGGTAATCTGCTTCAGGCAATTGAGATGCCCCAGCGGGCATTCGCGTTTGAAGCACGGGCTGCATTCCAGATTGAGGTACACGATATCGGCCTTGTCGGTCAGCGGCGGCGTGTACGCCGGCGACGACGAACCGTAAATGGCGATCAGGCGGACACCGACGGCTGCCGCCACGTGCATCAATCCCGAGTCGTTGGTCACCGCGCATTGCGCCAGCGACAGAAGATCGGCGGCATCCACCAGCCGGGTCCGCCCGCACAGGTTCACGGCTTCTTCGCCCAGTCCCTGCACAATCGTATCGCCGAGGGGCTTTTCCTTCGCGGAACCGAATACCCAGACGGCATACCCGTCTTTTACCAGCCGCCGTGCCAGCCATGCGAAATGTTCCGCCGGCCAGCGCTTGGCCGGACCGTATTCCGCGCCCGGCAGCAACGCCACGATCGGGCGCGCAGTATCGAGTTTCAGCACGCGCAGCAGCCAGTCACGCTGCACGCCCTCCATGCTCAGCTTCGGTTGCGGCACCGGCGGTGGCAACGCGGCACCGGGCGGTAACCCGAGTGCCACGAAACGCTGTGCTGTCTGGGTGAGCACAGACTTGTCGAGCGGCCGGATATCGTTCAGCAACCCGTAGCGGAATTCACCGCGGTAACCGGTGCGCCGGGGAATCTGCGCGAAAAACGGTGCCAGCGCCGACTTCCAGGAACGCGGCAGCACGATCGCCTGGTCATAGTGATTGGCGCGCAATTCGATCCCAAGGCGGCGGCGCTCGGAGAACCCGAATTCACCGTGACCGAGCGGCATCTCGACTGCAAACCTGACTTCCGGCATGCGCGCCAGCAGCGGCCGGGACCAGGCCGGCGCCAGCACGTCAATCTCACATTCGGGCGATTGCTGCTTGAGCGTCATGAACAGGCTCTGTGCCATCACCATGTCGCCGATCCAGGCGGGGCCGACGACCAGTATTTTTTTGGGCTGGCTGGTATTCATCTATGCACTGTCACCGGTCGGATTGCGCCGGAAAACAACCGCGCTTACTGCCCGTCATTCTATTTGTTCAACCAGGCCAGATACTTCCCGACGCCCTGCTCCACCGTCATGAACTGATGCTCGCACCCCGCGGATCGCAGCGCCTCCATGTCAGCCTCGGTGAAACTCTGGTAGCGGCCTTTGAGATTTTCCGGAAATGGAATGTATTCGATCCTGCCCTTGCCGTGATATTTGATGACCGCGTTGGCGACATCGTTGAAAGTCTGGCTCTTGCCGGTACCGAGATTGAAGATCCCGGAGACCTTCGGATGCTGCCACGCCCACAGGTTGACCGCGCACACGTCATCCACGTGAATGAAATCGCGGCGCTGCTCGCCGTCGGCGTAGCCGCCGCTGCCGCTGAACAGCTTGCAGCAGCCTTCGGCAAGAATCTGGTTGTTGAAATGAAACGCGGTGCTCGCCATCTTGCCTTTGTGCTGTTCGCGCGGACCATACACGTTGAAATAACGGAAACCGACGATCTGGCTTTTGAGCCCGGCCTTCATGCGGCGCCGTACGTACTGATCGAACTGGAACTTGGAATAGCCGTACATGTTGAGCGGCGCTTCGTACTGGCGTTCTTCCTTGAACACGCTGCCGCCGCCGTACACCGACGCCGACGAGGCATAAATGAACGGAATGTTGCGTGCCAGGCAGTACTCCAGCAGTACTTTGGAGTATTCGTAGTTCACGTTCATCATGTACTGGCCGTCCCATTCGGTGGTGTCCGAACAGGCGCCCTGATGAAACACCGCCTCGACCGGCCCGAGCACCGCGCCGCTCAAAACCTGCTGCAGGAACTGGTCCTTGTCACGGTAGTCGGCAATTTCGCAATCGACCAAGTTGCGGAATTTGGTGCCGTCCTTGAGATCGTCCACCACGATGATGTCGGAATAGCCGCGCTGATTGAGCGCGTGCACCAGATTGCTGCCGATAAAGCCGGCGCCGCCGGTTACGATGATCATGCTTGTTTTCTCTGTGAGTAGATAACGATGTACTTGTAGAACACGCCGTTCGCTTCCGACACGGAGATCAGCAGCCCGCGCCAGCCGTCCAGTATGCCGAGCCGCAGGATGTAACTGCGCACGAACGCCCAGAAGGTCTTGAGCACGATGACCGCTGGATGATAGGTACGCGTCGATTCGCCCGCCTTGAGCATGGTGTACCGATGCATCTTGACAAGGAAATCGCCCGCGTCGCGCATCGCCGTGTGGCGCAGCGTGCCGGTCAGCTGAATCGCCTGCTCGCCGTCGCGCAGCCCGACCTTTTCATGCACGGCGACGTTGGTAAACGCATGGGTCGTGCGGTTGTACAGGCGCGTCAGCCACTGACTGCCCCAGCCGGAGAAGCGCACGCGCTTGCCGAGGAGATAATTCTGCCGCTCGACTGCGTACGTCGAATCCGGTTGCGCCAGCGAGAGGCCGGCAAGGCTCGCCGCCAGCGATTCGCTCAGCACTTCATCGGCATCGAGTGAAAAGATCCAGTCATGGCGCGCCAGCGCCGCCGCGGCGTTGCGGGTCGGGCCAAATCCCCTGAAGTCGCCCTGGTGGACGGTGACGTTGGGATAGCCTGCCGCGATGGCGAGCGTGTTGTCGCTCGAGCCGTTGTCGTAAATGACGACTTCATCGAAATCACGCACGCTGTCGAGCGTGGCCGCCAGGGAAGCGGCCGCATTGCGGACGATCAGAACAACGGAGATGCGGGTCAGAGCGGAACTCATGGGATTTCCCGGCCGCGCGCCCGGCTCAATCAATCAGCTTGTAATCAGCCCCGCAGTACGGGCACTTGGCCTCGCCGGTTTCCTCGACGGGAATGAACACGCGTGGATGCGAATTCCAGACACTCATGCCCGGCATCGGGCAGTGCAGCGGCAGATCCTTGCGGCTCACGTCGTAATGACGGCTGGCGTTGGGGGTCTGTTGCCCCGCTTTCTGGTTTGCGACTCCGGCCACGGGAAACCTCATTGTCCGGGAAAAAGGAGGCGCAATTATACCAAGCCCGTCCCGGTACCGGCTGATCCGATGAATTCGTCCCACAGGGCGCGCACGCCGCTGCGGCCGGGTTCCGCTTCTTCCGGCGGGACCTGCGCCGGCCGGCCTTCGAGCGTGCAGCGGTGCACGACGCTACGAAACGCGCGATAGGTATCGGCCAGGAACGTCCCCTGCCGGTCGCTGAGCACACCGGCTGCCATCAGACCGTCCAGATTGCGTATGTTGTCGGTCCAGTCCAGCAATGCCGGATGGTCCGCGGCGTGGCGCAGCACCAGGTACTGCACCAGAAACTCGATGTCGGTCAGCCCGCCGGCGTCCAGCTTGATATCGAACACCGTGTCGGCGTGCCCGTGCTCCTTGAGCATGCGTTCGCGCATCTCCGCCACATCCCGCCGCAACGCTTCCGCGTCGCGCGGACGGCCCAGAATCTCGCGGCGCAAGGCATTGAAGGCCTCATCCACCGCCGCCTCGCCGGCAACAGGCCGCGCCCGCAACAGCGCCTGATGCTCCCAGGTCCAGGCGTGTTCCCGCTGGTAGCGCGCGAACGCGTCGAGCGAACTGACCATCAGACCCGCCGATCCGCTCGGGCGCAGGCGCGTGTCCACCTGATAGAGCACGCCCGAGGTGGTCGGAACGGACAGAATATTGATGATGCGCTGAGCGAGGCGCGTGAAGAATTCGGCGTTGTCGATGGCATGCGGTCCGCGGGTCTGCTGCTCGTTGCCGGTGCTGTCGTGCAGAAAAACCAGATCGAGATCGGACCCGTAACCGAGCTCGATCCCTCCCAGCTTGCCATATGCAATTACACCGAAGCGGGCCGGCCGTGCATCACCGCCATCGCGGCAAACCGGCTCGCCATGACGCGCCACCAGATGCCGCCACGCGATGGCATGGGCCTCGCGAATAACCTGCTCGGCAATCCAGGTGAGGAAGTCGCTTACTTTCATCAAGGGCACATTGCCGGCGATGTCGGCGGCCGCCACGCGCACCACGGCGGTCTGCTGAAACTGGCGCAGCGCGTCCATCTGCGCTTCAAGATCGTCGGAATCAATTCCCTTCAGGGCATTTTCCAGTTCGCCGTGCAGCGATTCCTGCGACGGGAATTCGCTGAACACACGGGGATCGATCAGCTCGTCGAGCAGCAGGGGCGCGCGCGCCACCATGTCCGTCAGCCACGCGCTGTGTGATGCAAGCTGCGCAAGATGACCGAGTACGGTCGGCTGCTCCACCAGCAATGCCAGATATGCGGAACGTTTTGCAATCGCTTCCACGACGCGCACCAGCCGCTGACAGGTCTGATCGGGATTGCCGGTATCCCGTGCCGTTTCGAGAATCCGCGGCATCAACTCATCGAGGCGATGCCGGCCGCGATCGTTCAGCGCACGCATCAACGGGCTGTCGCGCAATTGCGTGAGCAAACGAAATATTTCCGCAGGCGTCTGGTAGCGATTCCGTTCCAGCAATGCCAGCGCGTCCGCTTCGGCCAGCGCGCCACGCCACAGCGGAGTGAATACGGATTCCTGTTGTGCATGCTCGCGCACCACGCGCGGCGCAACAAACACAGCGTCAAACAATTGCTGAACCCTGCGCCGTTGCTGCTCCAAAGCCGCCGCAAACGTACTCCATGCGTCGTAGCCCATGCTCCATGCAAGCCGGACCCGATCCAGTTCATCGCGCGGCAAATCGTGCGTCTGCTGGTCGCGCATCATCTGCAGGCGATTTTCCACCCGACGCAGGAAGTCGTAGGCCGCCGCCAGATCGTGGGCTTCCTGCGGTTTGATGTAGCCTGCGTCACCCAGATACCGGAGCACCGGCAGAATGCCGCGTTCCCGCAGTGGTGCTTCCCGGCCGCCGCGGATCAGCTGAAACACCTGGCCGATGAATTCGATCTCGCGGATACCGCCGCGCCCCAGTTTGATGTTGTCGTCGAGTCCACGCCGCGCCACGTCTTGTTCGATCAGGCGCTTCATTTCGCGCAACGACTCGAAGGCATTGAAGTCGAGATACCGGCGGTAAACGAACGGGCGCAATGTTTCGAGCAGCGCATCGCCATGCGTCAGGTCGCCGGCCACCGGACGCGCCTTGATGAGCGCGTACCGTTCCCATTCACGGCCGTGATTCTGGTAGTAGGTTTCCA
>DASSOA010000034.1:0-3443 GCA_035701115.1 Gammaproteobacteria bacterium | reverse complement strand
CAGTGAGAATGCGGCCGGTGACTGAAGTTGTACCGGACGCGGCGAACAATTGTCGAATGCGGGACTGCTTAAAATAATTCATCAGGTAATCGCATTATTCCGGCTCAGGCGTAAAGCTCAGTCAGACGGCGCCGAAGCGCCTCTTTGCCGGCCCCACGGTCACCCAGGCATTTCCTTCGATGAACTATCTAACGACCTGAAGTCGCGGTCCGACCTGGCTGACAGCACGCTTTTCAAAATCTGCATCGGGCGTGAATTCAGGTACCACATTCTTGAGTTCGCCAATGGCCCGTAGCGCGTCATTTGCCTGAATCACGATTTCCAGCTGCCGCAATCCTTCCTGGATCCGGGTCGAATTAACCGACTGTGAACTGGCTAACAGGACTTTGGGGTGCACGGTGTGCTGTAGTTCTTCCGCCGCATAGAAAAGTTCTTCATGCAGCTTTTCCCCGGGCCGCAAGCCGGTGAACAAGATTTCAATGTCGCGCCCGGGTTGGAGGCCCGACAAGCGAATCATCTTTTCAGCCAGATCAAGCACCCGCACCGGCTCACCCATATCCAGCACAAAAATTTCTCCGCCCTTCCCGATGGCACCGGCCTGCAGGATCAGGCTGGCCGCTTCCGGAATCGTCATGAAGTACCGGGTAATTTCCGGATGCGTCACCGTTACCGGCCCGCCGGCCGCAATTTGCCGCTCGAACAACGGCACCACCGAACCCGCAGAAGCAAGGACGTTACCAAATCGGGTGGTAATAAAATGGGTAGCGCTCGATTCATTCAGGCTCTGGCAATACAGCTCGGCGACGCGTTTTGTCGTCCCCATGACGTTGGTCGGGTTGACGGTCTTGTCGGTGGAAATCAGCACAAATGTTTCAATGCCGTGACGATGCGCCGCGTCGGCAACTACACGAGTGCCAAATACGTTATTGCGGATTCCCTCGATGACGTTATCTTCGACCATCGGTACGTGTTTGTATGCCGCCGCATGAAACACGACCTGGGGCCTGAATTTTTCGTACACATGATCAACGGTTACGGCATCACGCACATCACCGAGAATGCTGCTGTAGACGAGATTCGGACAGCCCGCGGACAATTCCTGGTCAATTCGATAGAGATTGAATTCGCAGTTGTCCAGAACAATCAGCATACCCGGATCGTGCTTGCCGATCTGGCGGCAGAGTTCCGAACCAATGGAACCACCGCCGCCGGTCACCAGAACCCGTTTGCCTTGCAGGAACGTAGCGACGGATTGCCTGTCGAGCTCGACCGGATCGCGTCCCAGCAGATCCTCGACGGTGACCGGCCGCAGACGCGCGACTTCGATTCTGCCATCGGCAAGTTCCGCCAATGACGGCAGCGTGCGGCATTCCACACCGCGCTCTGCACACATCTGGACGATCCGGTCCAGCACCTTGCGCGATGCCGACGGCATCGCAATCAGCACAACATCAATCGCCAGTTTATCCAGCAGCTCGGGAATGTCACTGACTGCACCACGAATCCGCACGCCGCGCAGGTCATGGCCACGCTTGTCCGGATCGTCGTCAACAAACGCCACCGGAACAAATTGCGGATACCGCTGCATATCGCGCACCAGCATGTCACCCGCCTGGCCTGCGCCGACGAGCAAGGCGCGACTGCCTTTCTCGTAGTTGAGTCTGAAGCTGCGATCGAGTATGGCTCGAACCGTAATCCGTACAGAGCTGAGCGCCCCGATCAAGAGCACGGGATAGAGCACAAGCACGGAACGGGGAATGAGGGTCAGCCGACCAATGAGAAAGCAGACAGCGGTGGTCGCGATCGCGCCCAGGACGACTGATTTGACCAGGCGCAAGAGGTCGGGAATGGAAGCAAATCGCCAGATACCGCGATAGCAGCCAAATATCCAGAAAGAGGCGGCGTGCAACACCATGGCGATAGCCATGAGCTCAAGCATGCCGGGCCACCAGGTGTGCGAAATGGGCGATAAATTGAAGCGCAGCCAATAGGCCGCCAGCATCACCACCGGCACCCAGGCGATGTCGTGCGCGAAGACCAGCAGCCGCTTTCCCAGTCCTTTGAACTTCATGACTCTCCCCAGCTCCCTGAGAGGTGATTCCCACGCCCCCATCGGGCTACCCCAACCTTAAGGCGCGAAAGTATATCGCAATTCCATATTTCACATAACAGGAGGCCAATATCCGGTGCCCTGCACAAGCCTGGCTCAGCGCTCACTGAGGATTCAAGACGCCGCCCGCTCAAGCACCTTCAGCACTGCGTCAGCCGTCTGATTCATCTGACTCTCTCCCAAAGTCGGGTGTACCAGAAACATCAAGCTGGTCTCGCCCAACTCTCGCGCAACGCCCAACCGGACGTGGGGCCGCAAGTTATCTTGGTCAAAGGCTTTCTCCAGGTAGATTTCGGAGCACGAGCCGGAATAGCACGGCACACCCTCGTCATTTACCGCCTGCATGATGCGATCCCGGGTCCAGCCGTCGCGCAGGTGGTCGGGATTGATGAATGCGTAATACTTATAATACGCGTGACCTGTGTCCGAATCCGGCTGTGGAATACGCAGCGCCGGATGGCCGGCAAGCCTTTCGGTAAGGTACGCGGCATTTTCGCGACGCTTGGCAACCCAGGCATCCAGTTTCTGCAACTGCATACGGCCCAGCACCGCCTGAACCTCCAGCATCCGCCAGTTGGTACCGAATGACTCGTGCAACCAGCGGAAGCCCGGCGGATGATTGCGATTGTAGACGGCGTCGTAACTCTTGCCGTGATCCTTGAACGCCCAAGCGCTCGCCCACGCCTCCTCGTCATCCAGCACCAGCATCCCACCCTCACCGCCAGTCGTGATGATTTTGTCCTGACAAAAAGAGAAGGCCGCTGCATGTCCGAACGAACCCACTGGCTTTCCGTTGTACGTTGCACCGTGGGCCTGTGCACAATCCTCGATAACGACCAGATCGTACTTGTCAGCCAATTCCATAATCTTGTCCATCGCGCAAGGCCAGCCGGCGAGATGCACAGGGATGATGGCTTTGGTCTTTTTCGTGATTACCTTTTCGATACTTGCCGTGGTAATATTCTGGGAATCCCGATCCACGTCGGCAAATACCGGTTTCGCGCCACGCATTACCGCACAGCTAGCCGATGCAATGAATGTTCTCGGCGTAGTAACGACTTCATCGCCCGGACCAATGCCAAAGGCATAGAGCGCCAGCTCCAACGCAGCCGTCCCGTTGTGCAGCGCAATGGCATGACGTCTGCCGGTGTAGGCCGCATAATCCTTTTCGAATTCCCGCCCGAGCGTTCCGGTCCAGTAATTGACTTTATTGGACAGAATCACATCACGGACGGCATTGGCCTCGTCCTCTGTAAACGACGGCCAGGGCGGAAACGGGGTGTTGAGCATGGAGGTTCCGATAATCAGGATTTAATCAATGGCCGCGCGGGAT
>DASSOA010000033.1:0-28233 GCA_035701115.1 Gammaproteobacteria bacterium | reverse complement strand
CGCATGCTTGCCGTCGCGGTTTTTCCAGTTGTCGACACACGCTGTCTTGAGGCCGTTCTGCGCGGCACGAATCGCGCACACATAACCGGCTGGACCGCCGCCAATGACCACCACATCGAAAGACTGACTCATTGATTTTTTTCCTCGTTGAAACATGACGGCCTGACCCGCCGGATCAGACCGTCGCGGGAAACCGTTTGCGCGTCAGATCTGCAACATCAAACGCGAAGGATCTTCCAGGGATTCCTTGATCGAGACCAGCGTGAGCACCGCTTCGCGGCCGTCAACGATGCGATGATCGTAAGTGAGCGCGATATACATCATCGGTCTCGCCTGCACCTGACCGTTCACCACCATCGCACGCTCCTTGATGGCATGCATGCCGAGGATCGCACTTTGCGGCGGGTTGATGATCGGCGTGGAGAACAGCGAGCCGAATACGCCACCGTTGGTGATCGTGAAGGTACCGCCGGTCAACTCCTCGATGCTGATCTTGCCATCGCGGGCACGGGCCGCCATGTCGGCCAGGGTCTTTTCTATTTCCGCAAAACTCATCTGGTCGGCATCACGCAATACCGGCGTCACCAGACCGCGCGGCGTTGCGACCGCAACGCTGATATCCCAATAGTCGTGATAGATGATGTCATTGCCTTCGGTGGACGCATTCACGACCGGGTATTTCTTGAGTGCTTCCACGGTCGCCTTGACGAAGAACGACATGAAGCCGAGTTTGACGCCGTGTTCCTTTTCGAACTTGTCCTTGTAGCGGTTGCGCAGGGCCATGACTTCGCTCATGTCCACCTCGTTGAATGAGGTCAGCATGACCGTGTTGGTCTGCGATTCCACCAGGCGTTCTGCGATGCGTGCGCGCATGCGCGTCATCGGCACACGTCGGTCGGCGCGATCGCCCGATGCCACGCGCGCGACCGGAACATTCGTTGCAGCGGGCGCGGAAGGCGCGGGTTTTGCACCGCCCTTGTTGATGTAATCCAGCACGTCACCCTTGGTGAGCCGCCCGTCGCGACCGGTCCCGCTGATGCGCGCCGGATCGAGACCATGCTCCTCGACCAGACGCCGAACCGATGGACTGAGCGGCATGTCGCCGCCTGCTGCTTCGGTTTCTTCGGCAACGGGTGCAGCTACCGCAGGAGCGGGTGCCGGCGCAGGAGCGGGCTTGGTTTCCGCTTTTGCCGGAGCCGGCGCAGCGGCACCCTCTTCCAGAATCGCAATCACCTGTCCCGCCGTAACGGTGGTGCCGTCCTTGATGCGGATTTCCTTGAGCACACCATCCTGCGGCGCCGGGCATTCCAGCACCACCTTGTCGGTTTCGATATCAACCAGGTTCTCATCGCGTTTGACGGCGTCACCCGGCTGCTTGTGCCAGCTGACCAGCGTCGCGTCCTGCACGGACTCCGGTAACTGCGGAACCTTGATCTCGATGCTCATGCCTTCTCCGATACGCTTCTGTTTCTGATGTTGGTTTTGGCGGAAGCCGCTTCAGATTGCGCGGCACCCTGAGCCAGCGCCTGCTGAATCAATTCTTTCTGCTGCTGCACGTGCAACTGTGCGTAGCCGACGGCGGGCGCTGCGGAGGCGGCACGACCGGCATAGCTCAGCGTGTGTTTGCTGCTCAACGGTTCCTGCAAACGGTGGCGGATTTGATACCAGGCGCCCTGATTCAGCGGCTCTTCCTGGCACCAGACGATCTCCTTTGCATTGCCGTAATGCCCGATGACTTCCGCGTATTCGGCCTGCGGAAAGGGATACAGCTGTTCGATCCGGATGATCGCAATGTCGTCGATCTTGTCGGCGCGGCGCGCTTCCAGCAGGTCGTAATACACCTTCCCGGCGCAGAAGACCACGCGTTTCACTTTTTCCTTTTTGATCGTATCGATCTCCGGAATCACCAGGTGGAACCGGCCGTGGGTCACGTCGTCGAGCGGCGACACGGACAATTTGTGACGCAGCAGGCTCTTTGGCGTCATGACGATCAGCGGCTTGCGATACGGACGCAGCATCTGGCGGCGCAGCATGTGGAACATCTGTGCCGGCGTGGACGGGACACAAACCTGCATATTGTGCTCGGCGCACAGCTGCAGATAACGCTCCAGACGCGCCGAAGAATGTTCGGCCCCACCGCCTTCGTAGCCGTGCGGCAGGAACAGCACCAGACCGCAGAGACGGCCCCATTTGGCTTCGCCGGCGGAAATGAATTGGTCGATCACGACTTGTGCGCCGTTGGCGAAATCGCCGTATTGCGCTTCCCAGATCACCAGGGTATCCGGTTCGGCAGTGCTGTAGCCGTATTCAAATCCCATCACGGCTTCTTCGGACAGCAGCGAATCCACCACCGTGAACTGCTTCTGCTGGTCGGAAGCGTGCTGCAGCGGCAGGTAGGTACTGCCGTCTTTCTGGTTATGCAGCACCGCATGGCGGTGGAAAAACGTGCCGCGCCCGCTGTCCTGGCCGGTGAGACGCACGCCGTAGCCATTCGTGATCAGACTTGCATAGGCCAGCATTTCGGCAAAGCCCCAGTCAAAGTCCTGACCGCCTGCCGCCATCTTGCGGCGCGTGTCATAGATGCGCGCGACGGTCGGATGCAGCTGGACCGCATCCGGCACCCAGTTCATGGCGTCGGTCAGCGGCTTGACCTGATTCTGGGAAAGTCGCGTATCGACTTCCTCATCCCAGCTGTGACGCTGATAGCGGCTCCAGTCCACTGTAAATTCGTTGCTCACGTGCGGCGTGATGCCCGGCGCGACCGGTTTGCCGGCGTCCATGTTGTCGCGATAGGCATCCGCCAACTGCGTCAGCTTGCTGTCGTCAATCAGCTGCTGCTGCTTGAGCGTATCCGCGTACAGCGTGCGCGTGGTGGGGTGCGCCTTGATTGCCTGATACATGATTGGCTGCGTCGCCGACGGTTCGTCGGCTTCGTTGTGGCCATGCCGGCGGTAGCACACCAGATCGACAAACACGTCCTTGTGGAATCGCTGCCGGTAATCGAACGCAAGCCGCGTCACAAAAATCACCGCGTCTGGATCGTCACCGTTTACGTGAAACACCGGTGCTTCCAGCATTTTTGCCAGATCGGTGCAGTACGGCGTGGAACGCGCGTCGTGTGGATTGCTGATGCTGAAGCCGATCTGGTTGTTGATGACGATGTGCACCGTCCCGCCGGTGTGGAAACCGCGCGCCTGCGAGAGCTGCAGCGTTTCCATGGAAACACCCTGTCCCGCGAACGCGGCATCGCCGTGAATCAGCACCGGCAGAACCTGCTCGCCTTTGGGGTCGGCACGGCGGTCCTGACGGGCACGCACTGAACCTTCGACTACCGGCGCCACAATTTCCAGATGCGACGGATTGAATGCCAGTGCGACGTGCACGACGCCGCTGTCGGTTTTCACATCCGACGAGAAACCGAGGTGATACTTGACGTCGCCAGAGCCTTCGGCGGTTTTCGGGTCGTACAGACCTTCGAATGCCGAGAAAATGTCCTTGGGCGATTTGCCGAGGACATTGATCAGGACGTTGATGCGTCCGCGGTGCGCCATGCCAATGACGACTTCCTGAATCCCCTGCTTGCCGCTGCCGTTGATGAGATCGTGCAGCATCGGAATCAGCGCGTCGCCGCCTTCCAGCGAAAAGCGTTTCTGCCCGACGTACTTGGTCTGGAAGTAACGCTCCATGCCTTCCGCGGCGGTGAGCGAACCCAGGACCTTGAGTTTCTCGTCCGGGCTCAGGCTGGTGTGGATGCGACCGGCCTCGATCCGCTCCTTCAGCCAGAGACGTTCGTCGGCGTTGGTCACGTGCATGAACTCGAAACCGACCGTGCCGCAGTAGGTCTGTTGCAGCATCGACCAGATGTCCTTGAGCGGCATCCGGTCAGGACCCGTCAATGACACGGTACTGAACACCGTGCCCATGTCGTTCTGGCTCAGCCCGTGGAATCCGAGTTCAAGATCCGGTACCGGGCTGGGCTGGTGCAGACCCAGCGGGTCGAGCCTGGCCACCAGGTGGCCGCGGCCGCGATAGGCTTCGATCAGCTTGATGACCGCGGCCTGCTTCTCGGCCGCTTCCGGGTGCAACCCGCCGTTGGCGGCCGCCACCCGGCGCGCATGTGCCCGGCTCAGCAGCTGCTGTTCGACCGGACCGCGCGGCTGCTCCGGTGAGGCCGACTGCGCTGCCTGGAAACCCCGGAAATAGTCCCGCCAGGCTTCGGACACCGAATTCGGGTCCGCCAGGAATTGCTCATAGAGCGCTTCGACGTAAGGGGCGTTGGCGCCGGACACCGGCGTCGTCTGGTAGCGTTGCTGGTAGGATTCGCTCATTTCCGCCATTTCATGTCAATGAATCGGGCGTTCAGCGGGAAATTCGGTAAAAACCGATAAATTAAGCATCGGGGATGCCAAAACGTCCTTTGAGGTTGCCGGATGCTCGCGGTTAAGCGCGTAGTTTATCGCATCGCCCCGCTCCAGCGAAAGCTGCTGCGCGGCCTTTATAATGCCATCCGACCCTTTTCCAGCCCACCGGACCCCGAATAAACATGCTGAATCCGGACCTGAATCTGAGCAGTCTGAGCACCGCTTTCGCAAGCCGCCGACGCCTTCAAATTGACGGGTTTCTGCTGCCCGAGGCGGCCGAGGCGCTGCACGCCTGTCTGGCCAACCGGGTGCCGTGGGACCTGGCCTACCAGAAAGGCGAAACCGGGGCTTCAGTCTCCAAGGCGGCCTTTGACGCCATGTCTGCCGGCGAGCGCACGGCGCTCATGCAGTTCATACAAACGACGGCCCGCGACAAGTTCCAGTTTGCCTATAACAGCTACATGATGGTTCAGGCCTACCGCGAAAACCGCGATCCGGAACTGGTATTGCATCGCGCCACGGAATTTCTGAACAGCCGCGAATGTCTGGATTTCATCGAACAGCTGACGGGAATCGGCGGCCTTGTTTATGCCAAGGCGCAGGCGACGCGCTATGTGCCCGGGCACTTCCTCAAGTGGCACGACGACAGCGAAACGGAAGTCAAACGCGAACTCGCTTACGTCATCAATCTGACGAAAGACTGGCAGGCGCATTGGGGAGGATTACTTCAATTCATGGATGACAACGGGCAGGTTATTGACACCTTCGTACCCCGTTTCAACTCGCTCAGTCTGTTCCAGGTGCCCGCGCCTCACTGCGTTTCTTTTGTTGCGCCCTACGCCACCGCAGCGCGCTACAGCATCACGGGCTGGTTTCTTTCCCGATAATGCGGTTTCACTTCCAGGTAAACGCCCGTTCGCGGAACCAGTAGGTGGCGAGCCACTTTTCACCTCTGATCACCGGACAGCCAGCGTGGAGTGTGTGCGGGTTCGGTTCGCCGTGGGGAGTCAGATTGAAGAACTTCACTGCGCGTCCGCTGGCCGGCGATATGCGTGCACCCAATTCAGGGAAATCGGTTTCGCCTCCCTGTTCAACATCATTCAGATACACAAAAGCAGTGACCAGACGTTGTCCACCGGTCTTCTGCATCTGTTCGCCAGTCGCGGGTCCTACCAGATAATCCATATGCGCCTTGTATTGCTGCCCCGGACCATAACGCAGGATTGTCAGCGGTTCCGCGTTGGCCATCGGTACGCCCGCCAGCCGGGCGACCGCCTGACTGGCGTAAGCCACCACCACATCATACATGTTGGGGCTGAAATACATGGAGTAGCTGCTGCGTATCGGGTTGCGTATCAGGTTACCGGTGTCAGGGTCCACCACACTTGAAGGCTTCAATCGCGGTCCTGCGACGTTCATCAGGTAATCCCGAATCAGTGGCGGCAGCACAGCATCGGCCTCAAACACCACATCCGGCACGACCACCCGGACCGCGCCAGGTTTCGCGATTGCAGGAGCACCGCGTTGTTCCAGTTTGCCCCACGGGAATTTTTCGATAGCGGCTGCGTTGATCTGCGGCGTGTGCAGAACGGGCGATTCGCCTTTGGCACTGCGAACCGCGCTTGGCACATCGCGCTTCGCCGCAAGCGTGCGCCAGTAACCTGCCTCGGCAGCGCAGCTTGCGTCGCCCAAACCGCGGAGGTATTCCGCCAACGCTGCCTGCGCAAGCACATCGCCAGCGAGCGCCGCGGCAGTCAGAAGATTGCGCGCATATTCGGCGCAGTCCGGCTGCGATGCCAGCAGAATTCCCGCCGTCCTCCATGCCGGCACGTGTCCGCTCCGGCCAGCCGCAACCAGACATCGCCAAGCCTGAGCGAAGTCCGGAGCCGCAGCAAATCCGTAGGCATGAAGCCCGGCCAGCGTATAAGCAGCTTCCTTCAATCCCTTGGACGCGGCCGCCTCCAGCGACTCGCGGGCGGCCGCAAAGTCGAGCACCACTCCGATGCCATTGAGACACATGAGGCCGCAAAGATTCAACGCGACCGGGTCGCCATCACGCGCCGCCTGCTCAAGCCAGGGCCGGCATTCCGCTATGCGACCGGCCTGGAACAGGGTCGTTCCGAGGCGGCAAAAAACCGTATGGTCGCCGGCATCCGCCCGCCGCAGCAACTCTTCGATGTCTTCAGAACCCGAATTCATCGCTGGATTCTCCCGCCTGCAATCGTTAACATCCTCGCGCCCCGTCGGCAAACGCGCCCTCAGCCCTACCGCATGAGTCAATTTTGACAGTATGCTTGATGCCGGTGCGGCGGTACATGCCCCGCCTGGCACCGGATTACTCAAGACATTTGTATCAACCCAGAACAGAACATGACTCGGTTAATCACGATGACAGACACGGCAAAGCCCGCACCCGGTTCACCGGCATGGCAAATACAGACACTCACGGCAAGCGCCATCCGCCTGGCCCGCGACGGGGATCTCGCCGGCGCGGAACGGATCTACGAACAGATTCTGGAAGCGGCGCCCTACAATGTCAGGGCGCTGAATGCACTCGCCACGCGTGCTGCCCAACGCGGCGATCTGAATCGCGCGCAGGTGCTGCTGGAACGCGCCGTACAAAGTGCGCCGACCCATCCGATCGCCCACGAAAATCTCGGCCATCTGCTGAGCGCCAAAGGCGAGAAAGAGCTGGCACTTGCCTGTTTCAGAAAGGCGAGCGACCTGAAACCCGATTTTGTATTTTCCTGGATCTATCAGGCCAATATTCTCGAGGAACTTGGCCGCCTCGAAGAAGCCATTCCGCTCTACGCCAAAGTGGCAAGCATGGCTCCACCCGAAGCAGTCGTTGCAACCGACCCGCGCATCCGCGATGACAAGCGGCCGATTGTGCTGCGGGCATTGCAACGCTTCAGGGCCATTCTCTGCGACGAATTACTCGGTTCCATAGGCGAGCTGAGGGACCAGTTCGGCGATGCAGCCATGCAACGCATAATTGACTGCGTCAAAATAAAATCCGGCGCCACGGCACCACGCTACCTGCATGCCCTGCAAAAGCCGGAATGGCTGTACATTCCCGATCTTGAACCACGCGCGTTCTTTGAACGCGATCAATTCGCCTGGGCCCCCGAACTGGAAGCACAGACCGATTCGATCCGGAACGAACTCGCCACGTTGCTCGAAAGCGAGGCCAACGTCGTGCCGTATGTACAGATCAGCGGGGACGGTGACAAGCATCAGTGGACAACCTTGAACTATTCAAGTGCATGGAGCGCCTATCACCTCTTGAAGGATGCCTCTCCTGTAGCCGACCACTGCGAAAAATGCCCGGCAACTTCAGCCGCCACTGGCAATGTTCCCATGGTCCGGATTGAACGCCATGCGCCGGAAGTATTCTTTTCGATTCTCAAACCGGGCACCCACATACCGCCGCATCACGGCCTGGGGAACTACAAACTCGCGGTACATCTGCCGCTGATGGTGCCTGAATCGTGCGGAATCCGGGTTGGCCACGAAACACACGAATGGCGCGAAGGACAATGCCTCATTTTCGATGACAGCTTTCAGCACGAAGCCTGGAACAGGAGTGAACAATTGCGCGCGGTGCTGATTCTGGAGGTATGGAACCCCGGATTGAGTGAACCCGAGCGCGCGGGAATCCGGCATGTGATGGCGGCATGGCACAATTTCAACCAGAAATACCAACAGTGACATCCGGAATGCCGACCTGATGATCATCACCCCGCACGCGATCTTCATTCATTTCCACAAATCCGGGGGACAATTCATCAACAGGCTGCTGCTCCAGTACGTCCCTGGAGCGACACGACTGGGCTATCACCTCCCACTCAGCGAGGCGCCCGGATACACCGTCTCACTCCCGGCGTTCGGTTTCGTACGCAACCCGTGGGACTGGTATGTATCGTGGTATGCGTTCAACGCGCTCACGCCTCTGCGAAACCCGCTGTTCAGAATCACTTCAAACGACGGGACCCTGGATTTTTGCAGCACGATTGAAAATCTGGTTCGCCTTGGTCAACCGGATCGCGGTTCGATGCGGGAATCACTGGCGAAACTGCTGCCGGATTCCAGGGAGAACAACATGGGCAGCGGTCTGACGAATTCATTGATCGCGAACATGCATGAACCGGAACGCGGATACCTGACCTGGTTGTGGCGCTATATGTTTTTCGATGGCCCGCCGCAACGGCAACTGCATTTCGGCAGACTGGAACAGCTTCGCACAGATCTGCCTGCATTATTGCATCGGTTCGCGATCAACGTTTCGCCGGAAATGAGCAATGCGATCCTTGCGCACCCTCCGGTCAATACGTCTCCACACGAGCATTATCGCGGCTATTACACAACCGCGCTGCAAAACCTGATTGCCGCAAGGGAAGGCGAATACATCGAGACCTTTGGTTACAGCTTCTGACCCGCATCGGCATGGGAAGCAGCAACCAGTCTTCTCAGAATATCAGGTTCGGAACGCCCCCTGGTCTCCGGAAGACCGTCCACCACGGCGACGGCTTCTGCTGTTGGAAATACGTCAAATATGAGATGGATGCGACTCAGATCGGGATGGTCATTTATCACTGCATGAGGCGCCAGGTTGTTGAGCAGCCATGCTTCACCGCAGGCCATATGGAAAAACTCGCCGTTACAGAACACCAGTGCCTGAGGACTGGTAACAACCGGAATATGCACCCTGAACGAACCAATGAAATAGGCATTGGCACTGTCGGTATGTGGATATACCAGATGCCCGGGTTGCAACGATGCCAGCAGGCATTTACCGACGGAGCCGGGCAATAACCCGTACATGAGCGTTCTGATATACGGGCAATTCTCCAGCACGGGCTGCTCGGGATCATCCGGCATGTGCAGCGCCGGCGGGTATCCTTTCAGAAATACCGAGCGGGTGTGCCGGTGAACCGGAGCGCGCTGGTTATCCCACGCGTCCGCGGGAATGCGGGCCACTTCGGCATGCAACCTGCTCGCATCAATCTCGGCTGGCAGCCGTTTGCAACCTGCCAGGTGCTCGCGTTTATCGAAGGTTCCGGTACTCACCACTGATCTCGTTTCTCAAATAAGGGTCAATTACGCGCACTGCCACAGACAGAACGCTTGCTTCGCCTGCAACGCTTTGAATATACTGGGAATATTATTATGCCACCAATTGCTCGCACATGCGCCTGCCGGCTCCTTTTGTAAAGCTTCCGCTGCGGTTCGACGTGGATCGCCTGCAAGGCGAACTTGCTCAATTCGACGAGAGCGAATGGCGGGCTCATCCACAGGACTACGCCGGAAATTCGGCATTGATCCTGATCTCACACAACGGCTCGGATAACGACGACCTGGCCGGCGCCATGGCACCCACGCCGCGCCTGAGTCGCTGTGCCTACATTCGCCAGGTACTGGGAACATTCAACACCGTACTCGGCCGTTCGCGTCTGATGCGCCTCGCCCCAGGCGCGGAAGTCGAAACCCATTCGGATATCGCCTATTACTGGCGCGACCACGTCAGAATCCACATTCCGATCGTTACCGATCCCAACGTACGTTTCGTATGTGAAGATGTCGAGGTCAACATGGCGGCGGGCGAAGCCTGGATTTTCGACAACTGGCGTCCCCACTATGTCCTGAACCATACCGGCATCACGCGAGTTCATCTCGTGATAGATACAGTCGGCAGCGCGGCTTTCTGGCGGCTCGTTTCACAAGGACAGATTCTTCCGGCCGCTTCGCCCAACGCCGCGCCGGCACCAAAAATTCAGATCGTCGCGCCGGACGTTGAACCGGCCGATTTGCGATTTGAGACACATAACAGTCATCAGATTGCAAGCCCCGACACCGTAAAAAGCATCGTTCAGGACGTGATTGGCGACCTGCACCAGCAGAGAAATGCCCCCAGGGAACAGCAGATGCTTGAATCGCACCTTGTTGACCTTGCCCACGAATGGCGCGCGGTGTGGGCTCTGTACGGAACCAGCGAGCGTGCTTACCCACTTTACGGCAATCTGATTGCAGGTGTATTGCAATTCAGCGCCCGCTACTGTGCCAGTCTCCGCTTGCCCAGCAACGGGTCGCTGGTTCATGGCGTGCTGAAAAACTATCTGGGTGGCTGCTTCAATCCGCACGCTGACATACTCGCACGATTGACTGTGCCAAGTTTCGACCGGCCAATCATCATAGTGGCCGCGCCGCGCAGCGGCAGTACGCTGCTGTTTGAAACACTCATCAGCCATCCGGAGGTATGGTCGTTGGGCAATGAAAGTCACGGTGAAATCGAAAATATTCCGGGACTTTCACCGCGTGATCGCAATTTCGACTCGAATGTCCTCACTGCGGAGGATGCAAATCCGGATATCTGCAACACCCTGAAACGGGTGTTTGCCGAGCGTCTGCGATCGTCGGAAGGCGCCGCCTATGCGTTTCTTCCCGAAAACCGGCAGCCGGATGCCGTACGGATAATTGAAAAAACACCCAAGAATTCTCTGCGCATTCCGTTCCTCAACGCAGTATTTCCGGATGCACTGTTTATCTTTCTGCACCGGCAACCGGAAGCCAATCTCGGCAGCATGATTGATGCCTGGAGATCCGGCGAATTCGTCACCTATCGCGACTTGCCGGATTGGCAAGGATTGCCGTGGTCCCTGCTCCTTACACCCGGCTGGCGTACGCTTCCCGCCGGGGACCTCGCCACGATCGCGGCCGATCAATGGCGCCATGCCAACGCAGCAATTGCCCGCGATCTTTCGAATTTGCCACAAGACCGCTGGCGCAGTCTCCGCTACGAGGACCTGGTGCATTCACCCGCGCAGACCGTGGAACGCATCTGGCAATTCTGCGGACTTCGGCGCGACGAGGCCTTACTGACCCGACTCGCCAGCGGACTGCCGCTGTCCCGATACACGCTGTCGCCGCCGACGGCGGAGAAATGGCGCCGCCATGCAACGGAGATTACCCGGGTGATGCGGTCGCTGGAAACAACCATCCGTGACATCTCGAGCCTGGGAAATACCTTGTGAACACCGCAACCGATCAGCATATTGCTACCCGGTTTCAGCAGGCGGCGGCGGATTATGCGCAAGGCAAATCCGATTTGGCTGAATCTGGCGCACGGACGGTTATCGCGCTCGATCCGAATCATGCAGGTGCCTATCACCTGCTTGGCGCGATACGGCTCGATGGCGGCGATGCGATCAATGCCCTGCCCCTGCTGGAAAATGCACTGCGTCTGAGCCCGAATCATCCCGGTATTCAGCTCGCTCTCGGAAACGCCCACTTCGCGCTTGAGCACTGGCATGAAGCGGTACAGTTCTACGATCGATTCAGCCTTGCCGGCAATTCGAATGGAATCGTCATTCTGAGTACTGCCATTGCTCTGCACAAACTCAAGGAAACAAGAAAAGCAGTAGAAGTTCTGCGCAAGGGCACCGAACTCTATCCGGACGATCCGGCACTCTGGAATGCGTACGGCGACCTGTTGAATAAGGAGAATGAGGACATTGCGTCAATCCAGGCACATGAACGCGCAGTCGCCCTCATGCCAGAGAATCCCGATTATGTGGCCAATCTGGCGTTAATGTACGAGCAATCCAACCGGATGGAGGAAGCCGAGCGGACAGCCTCGGCCATGCTGCAACAGCACCCACAGCATCCGCTGTTGTTGCTGATTTGCATTCGATGCGCCAGGCGAAAGAAGAATTATGAACATGCACTTGCCCTGCTAGATCGCATGCCGCAAAACGCCAATTTGCGATTTAAACGCGCCTGCCTGTTTGAGGCTGGTCGAGTCCATGACTATCTGAAGCAGGCAGACAAGGCCTATCAGTGCTTCCTTGAAGGCAATAAGCTGACGCTGGACTTGTGGCCGACTCACCGCCCTGAAGCGGCTGCATTTCTCGCTGACTGGCAGGCGCTGCATCACTATGTGACATCCAGGCAGTCGCTCGCCTGGCCTGACTTTCCCGCCGAATCCGGGCGCCCCAAGCATGTGTTTCTGCTGGGTTTCATGCGATCGGGTACCACACTCATGGATACAATCCTGGAGACCCATCCGCAAATAAAGGTACTGGAAGAGGATCCTCCGATTCACGATGTCGTTCGCGCAATCGAGGCGTTCCCCGGGAACTACCCTGCGTGTCTCGAAACACTTACTGAAGAACAGGTCAAGACCCTGCGTACCTTGTACTGGGAGAACGTAACAAAACTCACTGGACCACTTGCCGCTGATACGGTATTGCTCGACAAGCAACCACTGCTTGGACCGCATGCCGGATTGGTACATACCCTGTTTCCGGATGCGAAATTCATATTCGCACTGCGCCATCCCTGCGATGTGGTGCTGAGCAGCTTCATGCAGCCGTTCGGGCACAACCCCTTTCATGCAAACTTTCTGACCCTCGAACAGTCCGCGTCGGTTTACGCGCTGGTAATGGACATGTGGCTGGCGTATCAGCGCCTGTTTCACCTTGATATCCATACACTGCGTTACGAATCGCTGATCAGCAACAAGCAGCAGGCTTTGGCGGACGTATTCCAGTTCATGGGCCTTTCTGGTGCGGAAACCGATATTGATCACGTTACTCACGCAAAAAAACGCGGGCGCATCTATACCCCCAGCTACCATCAGGTTGTGCAACCGCTCTACTCCGACGCAATGGAACGCTGGCGCCGCTATCGTGCCTATTTCGAACCGGTTCTCCCGCTGTTGCGCCCCTACATCGAGCGATTCGGATATACAGCCTGAGATGCGGAGCGGCATCGCGTCCCCGGCATGCGAACATGCAGACAGTTGGGTTATCATCGGTGCGGCATTGCACCACTACATCTGGACAAAGGCCATGCTGGTACCGGGGTTCGAGACGACTGCCGCGTTTCCATCGCCCATTCTGAGCACTCGCCTGCCCGGCTGCGAAGGCCTGAATGCAACCTTGAAGTCTCTATTCCTCGCCTGGGAGCAGGACCGGGATCGGCCGCGCAGTTCGGTTCCGACTCCCGTAATCAAAGTGGCCGTCTATGAAAGTGATTTTTCCCTGTTCCAGTCCGGCGAACCTGCCATTCGGCAACTGGCAAACTTCTGCCTGAATGCCGTCGGACATGTGATTGCAAGACTCAGCAGTTATTCGAATGACGAAATGGCACGGCTGCGGATTCACCATCACAGCTGGTATCACCTGACCCGTTACGGTGGCTATACTGCTCAGCACAATCATCCGATGGCATCCTGGTCTGGCGTATATTGCGTTGACCCGGGTGACGTAGTGGCAGACAAGCCCAACAACGGAACCTTGCGTTTCCTTGACAGCCGCACCACTGCAGGCATGTACCTGGACCATGGCAACAGCCACTGGGCGGAGCCCTTTGGATTTGGAGAATTGGCGTTCAATCTCCAGGCAGGGCAATTATTGCTGTTCCCCTCCTATCTGATGCATGAAGTTGCGCCCTATTACGGCCAGCGCGAACGCATCACGGTGGCCTTCAACGCCTGGCTCCGCGATATTGACGCGGCCATCACCGAACCGGCTCTCCATCTGCGCTGATTTTTTTCACGCCTTATCGGGTTCACAGCGGCAGTCTCGTGCCGCCCGCATTTGACGCTTCTGGCATCCGCCTGCCCGTTTCAGGTGCCCATTTCATGTTTCTTCAACTGACCCGCTCGCCGCTGAGGGCATGCTGCAGCGCGGCCCAGACATTCCTGCCGCTGCAGCGTGCGCAAAAAAAAAGCGGCCCCTTGCGGGGCCGCTAAAGTTGCTATCTGAGCTGTTATTAGAACTTGACCGATACGCGACCGTAGAAGAAACGGCCAGGAACGATCGGATACAAGGCCGGCAGGTACGTGTTGGCAAACGCCGCATTCGGCGCCGCCGGCGGCTGCTTGTCAAACAGATTGCGGATACCGAAGGAGAGGTCGGTATTCCAGCTTTCCACATGATAGCCAACCTGCACGTTGTGCGTGAACCAGGCGCCCAGATGATTCAACCCTGTTGATCCATCCGGGTTCTTGGCCGTCGGATCTGAACATTCGCCTGCTTTAATGCTGGCGTTGCTGCAGCCCTGCTCATAGATCGAGTGGATGTACTTGATGTCCCAGTTCGCGGACCAGTCACCGTAGTTCCAGTTCAACCCAATGGTCGCCTTCTGCCGCGGGAAGCCCCCGAAGCTGCTGGCAAGGCCAAGTGAATTGGTGACAGAGCCGTCGATACCACTGACCGACTCGAATTCACGCAGGAACGTCCAGTCCAACCCGACCTTGAAGTCGCCGACCGAGGTGGACGGCAGCTTGTAGTGGGTCGACACATCGATGCCGGAAGTATTCAACTCACCACTGTTCACGTTGGTGTTCATGATCTTGCTGATGATGCCGCCATTGACGGTGATGTATTTACACCAGGCGGTATGGGTCTGGTAGTAGCATCCATTGAGGATGTTCTGCGCACCCAATGTACCGACCTCATTCATCAACTTGATGTTGTAGTAATCGGCGCTGAAATCGAAGCCCGGCAGGAAATTCGGATTCCACACGAATCCTACCGTCTTCGACACTGCCTTTTCAGGCGTCAGCCCGGGGTTACCACCGCCGATAGACATGATCTGACCGTTCGGCTGGTTCTTGTGCGCCCCACCGCAGCCCGGGGGCAGATCGGCAGCTTTGCCGTCCCATCCGCCGTATTGGCCACCCGCACACGGATCGGCAACCTTCGGATAGTTACTGCTGTTGCCGAAGTACAGGTCGCTGATGCTCGGCGTGCGGAAGCCCTGTGACCAGGAGGCACGCAGCAACAACGTATCCACTGGCTGGTACTTGATGGCCCAGCGCGCGGTATCGGCACTGGCAGTGTTTTCCACCAGCGATGCCGGCGTACCCGGGGTGCCGCCTTTCCAGTTGAAGCTGGAATGGCGGTCGGCCAGGTCGAGGCTCAGGCTCTTGGCGAAGGCCATGTCGGCAAGAATCGGGATATTGATTTCCAGATACTCGGCCTTGGTGGTCACCCGCCCGTTGGTCGGCTGGGTGGTGTTACCCGTGGTGTTGCCCGAGGACGTGGTGGCATCCGGATGGTTGTAGCCATCGTTCTCGAGGTATTCAGCACCCAACGCCAAGCCTACCGAACCAGCACCGAACCAGTCACCGATGTCCCCGGTGATGTTGCCGGTGTAGTCGCGCATGGACAGCTGCGAGGTATTGTGTTCCTCGTACTGTGTGTAGTTCACCATGTTCGGGGTGATGGAACCGGCACCGCCGAAGATGTTGAACGGTACGCAGGTCGGATCCGTTACGCAGGCGTCGCTCAACGCGTAGTCCAGCCGGCCCGTGTTGAAAAGGCCTTGCGTGGAATCGAACTCGTTGATCGCACCGAAGTTATAACCCAGATCCCAATCCCACTCCGAGCCGAGCATATTGAAATAGCCCTTGAACCCGGCATTGAACTGGTAGGTGCTGACGTTCTGGTTGAACACGCGGTTGCCGCCTTCCACGGGACGACGGCCGATCAACAAGGCCAGCTCGTTCGGGTTGGTCGCGCAATTGCCCTGCACCACGCACCACTCGGAGCTGTTGCCGACAATCGCCATGCCGAACGGGTTATACGGATTCTTGGCGCCCACACCGATGAACTTGCCGTTATCGGTGTAGTTGCCGATACCGAGGAACAACGGCGACGGTGCCAGGGTCTGGTTGGAATTGCGCTGGTTGTACAGCACTTCCGTGCTGAACGTCAGGTTGTCCGCCAAGTCGTAATGGCCCTGAACATACGCGGAGGTACGCTCGTTTGGCGTCACCAGATAGTTGGACGGCGCGTAGTTGTACTTATCCGACGGACCAAAGTTTTTGAGATCCGCCTTGGTCGGGGTGCTCGTACCCCAAGCCGAACTCATGGTGGTGAGGTCGCACGAGCCGTATGAATACGTAACGCCAGCGGTCTTGGGATTCTTGACCGGAGGGTTATACGGTGCGCACTTGCCACTGCCGATCGTCTGGCCTGCAAGCGCAGGACCAACCAAAAAGTAACGGCCACCCAAGCTGGCGGAGCTGCCGCCGCCCTGGGTCCACACCGCTTCCTTACTCATCGTGCGCTGACCGGCCCAGATCGGGGCCTGATTGGTATAGTCAATGTTCATGACTACGCCGGCACGATCCCCGCTGGAACCAATCGTGAAATTGTATTCCTGCTGCTTGCCGTCCCAGCCACCGCCATCGTTCTTGCCGTCGTACATGCCAATATAGGCACTCGCTTCGGCACCGTTGTAGTTCTTGACGGTAATGAAGTTGATAACGCCCGCGATCGCGTCGGAACCGTACACCGCGGAAGCGCCGTCCTGCAGAATTTCAACGTGGTCAATGACCGACGCCGGAATTGCGTTGACGTCAACCGAGCCGCCCAGGCCCGGAATCCAGCGGCGGCCGTTCACGAGGATCAGGACGCGGTTGGAGCCGAGGTTGCGCAGATCCAGACGGGTTTCGCCGTTACCACCGTTGTTGAACAGGGTATTCAGGGCATTACCGGCCTGAGTCAGGTTCTGCAGGATGTCACCGACGGTGGTGAGACCCGTCGCCTGAATCTCTTTCTGCGTGACGATGGTCACAGGCTGAGCGGTCTCGACGTCGGTACGCTTGATGCGGGTACCCGTCACCTCGATCTTGCCCAGTTGCGCGGTAGATTGCTGATTCTGGCCGGTGCTGGTGCTCGTGCCCTGGTCTTGCGCGAATGCCGTAGGCATCGCAACCGCAGCAGCTGCACCAGCCATCAGCGCGTAACGTACCGCCTGATTGATCTGGTTTCGACTATTCATCCGATCCTCCTAAGCCTTAAGGAAGGTTTGTTTTTTACCCTTTCATGCACAGTCGCACGTCAGGATCCCGAAATGTATATACATCTTGAGAGTCCGGACACGGCCACCGTCAAAGGCGGTCCACCGGCCAAGACCCTTGAAGCATAGCACAGCGAAACCCAAATGGAAGGGGTTTGTTGCAAAGCCGAAACAGCGAAGCTGGCTATGGCCGCGGTTGGACGCATCTTGTTGCCCCAACGCAACATCATGATGCCACCAGGCCGGCCGGGACATCCGGCCGGCACTTGAGCTAGACTCTGCGTCCCTCAAACAGCCAGACTCTGTAGTGCCCCATGTCGTACGTGCATCCAGATCGCAGCCCCCATTCCGCGACCCTTTATAAGGAGGCACTGGACAAATCCGCGGCCGGCGATCTGGCCGGGGCCCTGCACGCTTTGGAGAATGTTGTCGCGGAGGACCCGGGATTTGCCGATGCGTATTACCAGCGCGGTAACGTCCTGCGCCGACTCGAACGCCCGGCTGAGGCTGCCGGCGCCCTGCGAGAGGCCCTGCGTCTCAAGCCGGATTTTGCTGAGGCCTGTTTCAGCCTGGTCTTTTTGCTGCGGGACGAGGGCCGGCTGGCGGAAATCGAGACCACACTCTGCGAATTGGCGGATGCCCTTCCCGCGGATGCGGAAAGGCTGGAACAGGCGGCGGGGCTGCTCGCGGAGTACGGCCGCTTCGCCGCGGCACTTGCCATTTTCGAGCGGGCTGCGAGGGTACGCCCGGATTTGGCCCGTTTGCAGGTTCGCATCGGACAGACGCGGCAGAAACTGGGGCACTTCGCTGGTGCAAGCGACGCGTTTGGACGTGCGATCGAGCTTGATCCGCTTGCCGGCCCGGCCTATTTGCTGCTCGCCCACAACGCGCGGGCAAAAACGACCGGCGACCCGCGCCTGGACCTCTACACACGCGCACTGGCTGAACCTGGCCTGGAAGACAACACAAGAAGCTGTCTGCATTTTGCGCTCGGCAAGCTCCAGGACGATCTGGGCAACTACACGGATGCACTGACGCAATTCCAGGCCGGCAACGCGATCCTCAAGGCGCGCACGCGCTTTGACCGCGCGACCTGGCAACGGTATTTCCGCGACCTGCAGTCCGTGCTGCCACTTGCGGCAGCAAGCCGTCGCAGTACTTCTACTCCGGTTCCGGTTTTTATCATCGGCATGCCGCGCAGCGGTACCACCCTTGCACACCGGCTGTTGTCGAATCATTCCGCAGTCCACGGACTCGGCGAGACCGGGATGGTGGATGGCCTGGTGGAAGCGCTGGCCCAGCAGACATCCACTCCTTATCCGCAGTGCCTGACACGCCTCCGCCCGGATGACTACATCGAGCTTGCCGCACAATACCGCGCGCGCTGGCCCAGAGAGGCCGTCGAATGCCGCTATGTACTCGACAAGAATCCGCTCAACTTCCTGCATGTCGGCCTGATCCTGCGACTGTTTCCCGACGCACTGCTTATCCACTGCGAGCGCGATCCCCGTGACGTTGCCGTTTCAATTTATTCGCAGTATTTCGCGCATCCACGCAATGCATACGCTTATGACTTCGCCGATATCGGCTTTTTCTATGCCGGCTACCGCGACCTCATGCAACACTGGCTGCGCACTTGCGGCAACCGCATTCGTTCTCTCAATTACGAACAGCTGATCGCCGCGCCGGAAACCGAAATGCGGTCGGTGCTTGAATTCATGCGGCTGGACTGGGAACCCGGATGCCTTGACACGGCGGGCAGTAATCAAAGCATTTCCACCGCCAGCGTGTGGCAGGCACGTCAGCCGTTGTACGCCGATTCAGTCGGGCGGTGGCGTCATTACGCATCTGCACTTGAACCGTTTGTCCAGGCCTTGCCGCCATTGACATTGGCGTGAACAGCCGGATGAGCCGCAACGCGCAGGACCAGATGCTGTCGCAGGCGATCGCCTTGCAGCAACGCGGGCGCCTGGATGACGCGGAGCAGCTCTATAACGCCATTCTCGCACGCGATGCCGGTAATGCCCCCGCGCTGCATTTTCTCGGGCTGCTGTTTCATCAACGTGGCCAACACGAGCAGGCCAATCTTCGAATGCAGCAGGCCCTGACGCACCGACCCAATGATCCGGTATTTCTGGATAATTTCATTCACGCGCTGATCACGCAGGGTCGCTTGCAGGACTCCCTGCCACTGTTGCAGCGCCTGCTGGACCTCAATCCGCACAATGCCGCGGCGTGGCACGACCTGGCATCCGTACTCAAGCGCCTGGGCGGACCCGAGGACGCAGTCGATTGCTGGCGCAGGGCGCTGGCCGTTGATCCCGGCTTTCAACCCGCATCGCTCGGCTTGGGCGCATTGCTTCGCGACATGTCGCTCCGCGAGGAAGCCGAGGCCGTGTACCGTGCTGCACTGGAGCGCGCTGCACACGACACGGAACTGGTTTGTGCGCTTGCGGATGTGCTGGTGGAATCGGGGCGTGCCGACGCCGCCGTGTCGATACTGGACGGAATTCCGCGGCAAGCCGCTGGCCGGCCCGAGGTCCATTATTCGCGCGGTATTGCCCAGATCACGCTGGGCGATTTTCGTAATGCCGAAGCATCCTTTCGCAGCACCATCACGCTCGATCCGGATTTTTATCACGCCTACGTGCACCTGACTTCCACGGCAAAAATACCGGTCACCGATTCGATCTATGCGCACCTTGAATCCATCGCCCACCGGCCGACGGCTGCAGATGACGAAACCCAGGTCAACGTGCATTTTTCACTTGGCAAAATGTTGCAGGACGCAGGCGAGTACGATCACGCGTTCGAGCATTTTGCTGCCGGCAACCGCGCTTGCCGCAGGATCCGTCCCTATTCTCACTTCCATCAGGCCGGACAGGTATCGGAGCTGAAAGCGCAACTTGACGCATCATTCATCAGTCGCGTGCGGGTCAAGGGTAATCCAACAGCGTTGCCGGTATTCATCGTCGGAATGCCCCGCTCCGGTACCACTCTCACCGAACAGATTCTGGCACGGCATCGCAGCGTCCACGCTGGCGGTGAGATGGTATTGCTGCACGGCATGCTGCGGCGCCAGCTCGGGAAACAGTACCGGCGTAGCCTCGCTGCAGGCATCGCGTCAATGCATGACGACGCCATCGCGGGAATTGCCGGCGGCCTCGAAGCCCGCCTGCTGGAATTGGCCGGCGATGCCGTGCGCGTGACCGACAAAATGCCGTCCAACTTCATGCTGCTGGGCTGGTTGCACGCGATGTTTCCGAATGCCAGATTCGTCCACTGCCGGCGTCAACCGCTTGATACCTGTGTTTCCTGCTTCACCACGCTGTTCAATCGTGGTCATGAATTCAGTAACGATCTCGAGGATCTCGGGCGTTACTACCTGCTTTATCTCGACATGATGAGCCACTGGCGCGGATTGCTGCCGGCCGACCGCCTGCTTGAGCTGGATTACGAATCATTGGTATCCGATCCGGAGCCTGAAGTGAGGCGATTGCTGGAATTCCTGGGACTGCCCTGGGCGGCCGAGTGCATGAATTTCGGCGTAACCAGCAAAACGGTGCAGACCGCCAGCGTCGTGCAGGTGCGGCAACCGCTCTACGCATCTTCGGTGGGTCGCTGGCATCACTACGAGTCGCATCTCGAACCATTGCGCAGAGTGCTCGGCGGCGCTGCCTGAGACATATAAGATATAATCTCAGCCTTTGATCTCCCTCAAGAGGGTCCCTACGACCATGACAGAAACTCATACCGAGCTGGAACAGGCCATCGACGCCGCGCGAAAAGGGGATGTCGAAAGCCTGCGCCGCGTGCTGCAGATTCTCACATCCGCCCGCGTCAAGGTTCTCCTCAACAAGGAATGGGACGGTGTCTCGCAGCCGCAGCCCGACACCCGGATGTTGTTTGTCAGCGACGGGAAGAACGAGCAACAGCCGATGCTGGCTGTGTTCACCAGCGAACGGTTTGCGGACGAATTCAGGGGCGGCGATCATCCTTTCGTTCACGTGACCGAAATTGATGCCCGACTGGCAATCCATCGCACTGATAACGGCGCGGGGATCATGATCAACCCCAATGCAGATTTGAGTTTCCGCATCACGCCGCAACTCACCACGACGTTGCGCGACGAAATCGAGCGTCAATTGCAGAACCTCATCAAAGCCCGGAGCCAGGTCTGACCATGCAGAACATCCAGCCCGATTCCTTGTCACTTTCAGCCCTCAAACCGGAACTCGACGAAGCTGCAGATGCGCTGGAAGCAGGTAATCTCACGCAGGCTTCACTTGCCGTCAAATCGCTACTGACCAAAGCACCCTACGAATATCGGGTGCTGCAACTCGCCGCTACAGTCGCGCTGGCGCGAAATCAGGCTGCGGTTGCAGTGGATTATTTTCGCCGCGCACTCTCGGTGTCCCGTGCTCCCCTCGATGCAGCGCGCACGCTGCATGGGCTTGGACTTGCATTACGCGACCTGAACGACCTGGAAGGTGCCTGTGACGCGTTTCAGCGGGCCGGACAGGCCAACAAGGGCAACCTTGTCAGTGCATTGGAGCACGCCAAGACCCTGGGACTCCTGGCAACCAGCGAAATCGTCAATGCTGCCGAGAAACGCGCCCAGGCCGAGCAGGTCTTGCGCGACATCATGGGCCGCTTTCCAGACGACCCACGCCCGCCTACCGAACTCGGCATTACCCGGTTGAACGGCGGCCATGTTGAAGACGCACTGAAACTGTTCGAGTCGGTGCTGGAAAAATGTCCGGATTTCCCACCGGCCGTGTTCAACCGCGGGGTGGCACTGACCATGCTGGGCAAGAGCGATGAAGCCAGAATCGCGCTCGAACACTCGTTGACGGTCGATCGGACGATTGAAGGCTATTACCACATGGCCAACCTGCACAGATTCTCGGCTGGTGACCCGTGGTTCACACGCCTGCAGCAGCGCTCCAAGGAACCGCTGTCACAGAACGCGCGCATTGATATCGAGTTTGCACTGGCAAAAGCGTGCGAAGATATTGAAGATTACGATCAGGCCTTTGATCATCTTGAAACGGCAAATCGCGAAAAGCGGCGTACGATACAGTACGACTTGCGCGGCGATGAAGCGCGGGTCGAGCAAATCATTGCCATTTCTACACCGGATTTTTTCGCGCGTTTCAGCGGTCGCGTATCAAGCGATGTCAGCCCGATATTTATCCTGGGCATGCCTCGATCCGGCAGCACGTTGCTGGAGCAGATGCTGGCCGCACACCCGAAAATCAGCGCGGGCGGCGAACTCCCGTACATGCTGGGAGTGGCCCGCGCAATCGGTGCCGCATGGGAGTCGCGCAAAGAAAAATTCCTGAGCATTGATGCGGAGGTAATTGCCGATCTGCAGAACGGGGCTGACACCTACGCCAGGCTGTCCGCGCATGTGCCCGGCGACAAACCCAGATTTACGGATAAATTGCCCGGCAACTTCCAGTTCATTGGACTGATACACCTGATGTTTCCGCAGGCTACCATAATCAATTGCCGGCGAGACCCGGTGGACACCTGCCTGTCGTGCTACAAGAAACATTTTCAGTCAGCCGTACCCTACAGTTTCGATCTTGGCGAGCTCGGCAGGTATTACACGCTTTACGAGCGACTCATGAAGCACTGGCATCGCGTGCTGCCGGGAAGAATTCTCGATGTTGACTACGAATCGCTGGTGGCGAATCCGGAGACCGAACTGCGCCGCGTGCTGGAATTCTGCAATCTGGAGTTCGACCCCGCCTGCCTGGAATTTCACAAGGTCGAGCGCCCGGTCAAGACTGCCAGCGTATTACAGGTTCGCAAGCCGCTGTACAAGGATTCGATTCGGCGCTGGAAAAAATACGAATCCAGGCTCGGCCCGCTACTCGACGCACTCGGTATCAACCGGTAAAGCGCGCTGTTTCGAACGGATATCAGGATGCCGCGGCGGGAGTCGCGGCGATCCTGTCATGCATCCATGACAATTGTTCGGCGGGCGGCGTTTCCGCAAAGAAGCTCAGCGCGATATGCCGCCCCAACGACGACACCTGATGAAACCACCCCGCGGGCAGGAACAGCATTTCATTACGTTCCAGGAAGAATTCGATTCTCGCTTTTTCGGCCTGCGCATAAAGCGGAAACCTTGCACGGTCCACATTCATCGCATCCAGGCGACAGACGTGCGGCATGTTGTTGAGGTCCGCATAGCGCATGATTCCATTCGTCTGTATCTCCAGCAGTTCGCCGCGAACGTACAGATTATGAGCCTGTTCAGGCGGGAAAATCACAAACTGTTTTCTGCCCTCTACCACCGCATACAGATTGTCGTTGAAATCATGGTGCAGCGGCGTAACGATCGGCGATGTGCTGTTACCCATCCAGAGATTCACACATCTCAGCAGCAGATCCTTGAAATAATATGGAATCGTGTAATCGCCAAGCAGCTGCAGAGCCGGCGGCTCGATAGCACGGTTTTCCATCAGATTCTGAAGATTCAGATACCGGGTATTGTCACCGCCGGGACTTTCCATGACCTGTGCGAGAAAATCCCGGAACACCATCGGACCATATCCGGAATTATCGGGTTCGAAGACCTCGTCGCGGCGCCGCTGCTGCACCATGACGGTTTGTGCACCTGCCTTGTAACGCAGATAGTCATTGGTCCAGAGGTGAGTGCGCCAGCCAATTTCGGCAAAATCGCGAAACCGGATTACTACAGGCTGACGCGCGGTGAAATACTGAAGATAGAAATCGCGTGGCGATACCGGGTGCTCAAGTCTGGTTATGCCAGGATTCGCATTCATCGAAAAGATCCAACTCGAATCAGACAAATATCGGAGCGAGCCGTCTTTTGCGCAGCGTCAGCAGCGCGCAATTCCCGCACCCGGAGACGGATATTGGTGCCCCGAACAGGAGTTGAACCTGTGACCTTCCCCTTAGGAGGGGGACGCTCTATCCAACTGAGCTACCGGGGCATTCAGTTCAATCTATCGCGCACTTCCAGCAGGCCGCGGGCCGC
The DNA here is from genome assembly GCA_035701115.1 of Gammaproteobacteria bacterium. GTDB lineage: Bacteria > Pseudomonadota > Gammaproteobacteria > Natronospirales > REEB76 > DASSKW01. The sequence goes on along the minus strand of DASSOA010000033.1, from coordinate 4,044 downwards.
TGAAAGTGCGCCGCAACATGCCGATTTTGCGTCAAATTCAATGCAACAAGGATAACAGAGCGTGCCCGGATTTAGGAGGCAACGCCGTGGTATCCAGACGCAGCACCCGTCGTAGAGACACAGCCTGCAGGCACCGTCCGCGCCCTACCGCCGGTCCTCACGAACCAACCTGCGCCCGCCCTGACGCCTTCTACTCATGACGGGTAAAACAGCATTGCCAAGTGGTTACGGGATCAGCCCATCCAGTCCACGAGCCTTCACAATAGCGACCGGCTTTGCCGCCAATAACGGCTCAGCCCACTCCAACGCTTCGTTTATATCGCGTTCATACTGACCGAGAAGTCTGCGGTTTTCATCTTCTCGCGCCGTGACGTCGTACGGCAATTCAGGGACTTTGGCGTGGGAGCGCCATATTGGACCTTCAATGACGCTGGCCACGTGTTCACGATCCAGCGGCAGTCGCAACCAGCGAATTGAGGCCTGAAGTGACGCCTCCGGCTCGGCAAGCAATTTCTCCATGCTCAGCGTCCGCAGATTCTGCGGGTGGTTTTCCAGTTCGGCAGCGAACAGCATCATCTGCGCATGCCACAGCACGGCAACTGCATGCAGGTGAGGAAGTGCGCCCGGCACTATGTGCGGGAAATATTCCCGGTAATTGACCATTGCTGCGACCGATGCTGCGAGCCGTGGAATTTTCAGTTTGGTGGCTTCGGGTTTCTTGAGCTGGGAAATCATGAAATTTTCCAGATCGGAATACAGCAACAGCGCGCCGGCAAACGGTCGCAGAGTCAGCAGATCGCCAATCATGCCATTCGCAAGATTGGACGGCTTGATCACGACTTGTTCAGTGGGCGCATAGGTCTTGCTCAACAGAGTCAATACCGCATCGAGGAGGCTTTGGTAGTCACGATTCCACTGCCCTGAATCCACAAGACGCTGCCGGATTGCACTGTACTGGTAAAGTGCCCATGGTTCCCGCAGCACAAGCGTGCGTCCGGCGACATCCAGCGATCTGGCAAGCAGCGTCGAGCAACAAAACGAGGTATGAAAAATAAAGCCAGGTTTTTCCGCGCGCATCTTGCTACGCGCGATAAAGTCCATCAGTTCGGTGATTGGAAATTCGACAATTTGACGATTCGTATGCAAAATCCGTTCATCCATGAACACCGAATTCCGGTAGCTGGCCTCGCAGACTTTCATGAACTGGAACTTTGCATTCACAAGATCCAGCTGGTACAGCAACAGGTCAGGATCGGTAGCCGGAACGGAGATGGGGATTTCGGCCGGATGCATTTTTGGAGGATATTCCACAGGCTGATTCATTTTCTCAACGCCGCACCGTTTTCAGGACACGGCGACCGCATGAACCGCAGTTGTTCGATGCGGCATGTGTCAATTGAAACATTACCACAGACAACCGTCACTCGAATGCGGCCATCTAATGCCCTGCCCGGCACAGCTGTATCGCCTACCGCAACAATCTTCCGGCCAGTATCGCCGAATTCGCCAAAATACTGCGCCCGAGGTGCTGAGGCCCGGAACAGTGCGGAAATCAGGTGTCGGAATCCGGACAGACGGGTTCCGTCGGTGTCCCGGCCCGACCGGCAGTTTCCTGTGGAACCCCTAATGACTGCAAGCTAAAGTTTGAGCGCCTGGAGCCCGGTTTGATGTCATGGCCTTGCAGAACGGCGTGAAGCTGGGAGCGACGCCCTGCCGCGCCACGGGACGGCAAGTTAGTGGCAGTACGCAATAAAGAAATCAAACGAAGCCGGGAAGGACCCGGCTTGATTGCGCATAAAAAAATTTGGTGGAGCGGAGGAGGATCGAACTCCCGACCTTCGCATTGCGAACGCGACGCTCTCCCAGCTGAGCTACCGCCCCTCAAAAGCGGCGCAATTCTAGCACCCCCTGCCCGCACCACGCCAGCGTCAGCCCCAGACGGTCACGGAAATCCCCATCTTAATGGTGGCTCAGTTCCCGTTCTGATATGCTCCCCGGAAATTCCAGGGGGATGATTCCGATTGCGCCTCGGTGTCGCGGATCCGCCTTGACGCACGGCGTCGGGGTCCGCCCGTTGCGGGCGCCCCCCTCTAAACAGTCATATGGTTCTGTAATCTGGCTATTTCCAAGAGGATTTTGCGTCGTGTTCAGATTTTCGCCCGCGCATCAGATCGTTTGTATCGCATTGACCGTCACCCTGCTAGTCCCGGCTACCCATGCGGCAGTATCCCTGCAGCGCCGGCTGCCGTTGTATGTACCCGGTGAAGTCCTGGTTAAGTACAAGTCGGGTGCCTATGCGCCGCGGGTGCTGGCCAGATTGGGAATCAGCTCGCTGCGGGAGCAACGCGTGGTCGCGGGCGAGGGTCGGCTTTCGCTGCTTCATCTGTCGCGGGACACCGACGTGCTGTCCACCGTGCGGGCCCTGCAGGCGACCGGACTGGTCGAGTACGCGGAACCCAATTATTACCGTTATCCATTGGCAGTCTGCGACCCGGCCACCGTGGCAAATCATCCGGAAGACAGCGGACAGACCTGCACCAGTCCCAATGACCCGGACATCGTCAACGACTGGTTCATCAACAATCTGGGCAATTCCGCCGGTACCGCGATTGCGGGGGCAGACATGAATCTGCTGGCGGCCTGGGGTGTATTGCAGAACAGTGACGACGTCAAAGTTGCCGTCATTGATGACGGCTTTGATCTCAACAATCCCGATCTCGCCTTCGACGGCGCCGGCACGAACTGTGCCGGCAGCGATCCCTGCAGTGGCAGCGCTGCCGCAACCAAAACCGACGGCACGGAGGATCACGGCACCTGGGTTGCCGGCACGCTGGCAGCAACCGGCAACAACGCAATCGGCACTGCGGGCGTCACCTGGCACACAGATCTGTTGCCCATCAAAAGCGATCTCACCGTTGCATCGATTGCCAATGCCATCACGTATGCGGTCGATCACGGCGCGAAGATCATCAACGAAAGTTTTGGCGGACCGACTCCTTCCAACACTGAATACGACGCATTGAAATATGCATTGCAGAATAATGTGCTGGTCATCGTGGCCGCGGGCAATAACGATTCCGATAATGACTGGGCGGGCGCCGCCTACCCAGCGAACTATGCGGGCGACAGCGTCGTTTTTCCCAAGGAAGACAGCAGCGGAAATCCGGTTCCGGGCACCACAAGCACCGTACCGGGATTGCCCAACGTCGTCGCCGTCGGTGCAACCGATGCGAATGATGCGCTTACTTCCTGGAGCCAGTGGGGTTCCTTCAATGTTGATCTGCTGGCACCCGGCGAAGGGATCTTCGCCACTCAACGCGGCGGTAACGGCAGCACGTCATCAGTCAGCGGCACGTCCTTTTCTACGCCGCTCACTTCAGGTGTTGCAGCGTTGGCCGCAGAACACTTGTATGGCTCGAATGCTGCAGCGAACTTCGACTATCACGCGATCAAGGCACAACTCCTGGCAGGCACCGATCCCGGTGCATACAACAAGAGCAGGCCCGCAACGCAGGGGGCGCTTCGCGGCCGCAGCGCGACCGGACGTTTGAATGCGTACCTTGCGCTACAGCGGGTAACCAACGGCGTGCTGTTGGTGCGCAGTGTGCAGATCAACGACAGCACCACGATCGGCGCCGGTAATGACGCAAATGGCGAGATTGATCCGGGCGAGACCGTGGAGCTGGATGTCACCGTGGCCAATGCCGGCGATCCATCAGATGCCAGCGTCGACGGCACGCTGAGTTATCTGGGTAGCGATACAAACCCGAGCAATACGACCTATGTCGGGGTTACCTCGGCGAACGATTCAGCTGGCCTAGCGAAGCCATCCGGCACGACCCTTGTTGATCCGGAAGGCGTACTTAAATTCACAGTGGAGATTGGCCAGATCCCGGACAACGAATCACTGTTGTTTGAACTTGATTTGACCGCCCGGCCGAGTGGAGTCACTCAGAAACGCTATTTCTTCCTTGACGCCGGCACGCTTGTGAACGGCAGCCGCCACAGCACGCGCGGCACGTCGAACAGGATCAGCCGCACGAG
>DASSOA010000032.1:0-5748 GCA_035701115.1 Gammaproteobacteria bacterium | reverse complement strand
GTTCAACACGTCGCTGTCTCCCTTGCCATCCGGTTGATTGTAGCGCGTCAGGTCGGGCGTTTGCGTTCCAGGCGGTGCACGAATTCGCGCAGGATGGCCAGGTACAGTTCATCCTTGAGCACGCCGTCCTCGACACCCGATTCGATATTGGGATTGTCGTTGACTTCGATCACGTAGATGCCCTTGTCGTTCTGCTTGAGATCAACGCCATACAGCCCGTCACCGATCAGATTGGCAGCCCTCAGCGCCACGTTGAGCACCTCTCTGGGCGCATCTTCGACCGCCAGGGTACGCCAGTCGCCTTCCTTGAAGCGTCCGCCTTCCTCGTGCTTGAGAATCTGCCAGTGGTCCTTGGACATGAAGTACTGGCAGACATACAGCGGCTGGCGGTTCAGAATGCCGACCCGCCAGTCGTACTGCGTATACACGAATTCCTGCGCCAGAATCAGGTCCGATTCTTCGAACAGTTGAGCGGACAGGCGTTTCAGTTCATCGGGGTTGTTGGCCTTGACCACGCCGCGCGAAAATGAACCGTCCGGAATCTTGAGCACGATCGGGAACGGGATTTTTTCGGGCAGCGTATCGAGTGTGTCTTCGGAGACGATTACCGTTTTCGGGCGCGGAATGCGATGCGAGCGCAGCAGTTCCGCAAGGTAAATCTTGTTGGTGCACTTCAGGATCGAATTGGGATCGTCAATCACCACCATGCCTTCATTTTCCGCCTTGCGCGCGAAGCGGTAGGTGTGGTTCTCGATGCTGGTGGTCTCGCGGATGAACAGCGCGTCGTATTCGGTGAGTTTGGCGTAGTCGTTCTTGTCGATGATTTCGACGTTGATGTCGAGTTCCTTGCCAATCCGGATGAAGCGGCTCAATGCGCGGTCGTCGGAGGGTGGCAGCGGGTCATCCGGATTGTGGAGGATGGCAAGGTCGTATTTCGATTCCGAGCGGGTGCGATGAGTGCGCCAGCGCTTGCTGGCGTAGATGTTGATCGCCTCGACGAACGGGTCGCGCTGCGCGTCGGTGATCTGGTTGATCGGAAACGTCTTGATCCGGCTGATTTCCCATTTGCCGTTGCGCTCGAACTCGATGCGCAGCAGCGGGCAGGGAAACATCTCGAATATTTCGTGGCCGACCTGCTCCAGCATGGCATCGCCACACTGGCCGAAAAACACGTCAATCTCGTAGGTATCGCGCACCAGTCTCTTGAGGCGCCGCTGCACCACCGTTTCCAGTTCGTCGGATTCGATGCGGTACAGGGATTTCTTGCTCAGTTCGTTGATGGCACGCACGCTCGGAATCACCTTGTGGCGGCGCGCTTCCGCCAGCAGCGAACAGTAGTAGCCGGTGCTGAGGTAGACGTAACTGCGGCACAGGTTGATGACCTTGATGCCCTTGCTGCCGAACTGCTCGTGCTGTTCCAGGTAATCCTTGGCGAGTACCACCGGATGCGACGGAAATCCGGGACGCCAGTCGGATTTGTGTTCGACCACGATGATATGTGTCGGGTTGCCGCCCGCGTGCGCTTTCTCTGTCATGCCGGTTCCTGATTGGCAGTGGCGCGCCGACTGATGATGATCGTGGCGCGCTGCGACGATTTGCCGTAGCGCGCCATGCGTTCGAATTCGCGGCGCAGAATGGGGGTGTTGATCGAGTCGAGCCGTACCTTGCCCTTGGCGGTGTCGACGTAGGGATCATGGACGTACACGAAACGTTCGTCGAACCCCGTGATGACGACCCAGTGCGGAAATTTCTGCCGGTACATCCGGTAGGAGCTGATCAGCACGATGGGGATACCGCCGGCGTCAAAGTGCCGCTGCATGTCGTCCACGCTCAGCGTGGTGTACTGCAACGGAATCGGCAATTCACGGATCTCGTCCAGAAAATCCTCCTGTGCCAGCCGCATGACTTCCTTTTTCTCCTCGCCGCGCACCGAATCAACGAACAGTGCGCCGGGATCGTTGACGAAAATTTCCACCGCAAAACCGCGATGATAGGCAGCGAGTGCGAGGCCATAGGGGCCGCAGCCACCGAGTCCCGAGGTCATGAAAATGGTGGTGGCCTCGCGCCACAGCCGGATTTCCAGCTTGCGGTCCACCACAAATCCCGTGTCGAGCGCCTGCATGGCCATGATAAGTGCGGCGGGACCGCAGGTGAAATCGAGAGTCTGCTCGTAGTACGGCACCCGCATGGTCGGCGGTTTGAGATGCGAAACCAGCGACTTTTCCATGCGCAACGCATCGGCATGGTCTTCGTAATAGTCTTCGTAGGTGCCGAACTTGCGGTAACCCGCTGCGCTGTACAAATGTTCGGCGACGTGGTTGTCGATGCGAATCTCGAGCCGCATGCTGACGGCGCCGTGTTCGCGTGCGGCATCTTCCGCCGACATCAGCAAGGCATGACCGATGCCTTTGCCGCGGTGATCGGGATCGGTAGCGATGGAATACAGCCGCGCCAGCGAGGTGCCGCGCAGATACAGCACCAGTGCGTACCCGCGAATTGCACCGTTTTCATCGTCCACAATCAGACGCGCGTGCGAACGCAGAATCATGTAACGGAAGCTGCGGCGCGACAGCCGGTCGGTGTCGAAACAGCGTTCCTCGAGCCGTACCAGCGCGTCCAGATCGTTTACGGTGGCATCACGGATCACGGCGGCTGGCGCGGGTGCAGGACCGGGTAACGAAGGGGGCTATATCATCGCACCGGGCGCGGTCCGGTGCTAGACCGCAAGCGGTGGCTCGTCGAGCAGCGGTACCTGCTCGCGCAGGGTCTGGATGTGTTCTTCCCAGTAACGCGGCGCGTCGAACCAGGGAAAGGCGCGCGGAAAGGCCGGGTCGTCCCAGCGCCGTGCGATCCAAGCGGCGTAATGAATCATGCGCAGGGTCCGGAGCGCTTCGATCAGCCACAGCTCCGCCGGGTTGAATTCCGCGAACTGCTCATAGCCGTCGAGTACGTGACCGAGCTGCTCCTGCATCTCCAGGCGCGAGCCCGACAGCAGCATCCACAGGTCCTGGATCGCCGGACCGGTGGCGCAATCGTCGAAGTCCACGAAGTGGGGTCCGGCATCGGTCCACAGCACATTGCCGGGATGGCAGTCGCCGTGGATCCGGATCGGCTGCACGGTGCCGGCCCGCGCGAAGCAGCGTTCGATACCCGAAAGCAGCAGGTCGGTGACTTCGCGATAACGCGGCGCGAGGTTGGCGGGCAGAAAACGGCTGTTCAGCACATAGGTGCGCGGTTCGTGCCCCAGGGTTTCGATGTCAATTCGGCCGCGGTGGCGGAACACGGCGGTGCTGCCCACGGCGTGAATGCGACCCAGGAAGCGTCCCAGCCACGCCAGATTGTCTGCGCGTTCCAGATCCGGTGCCCGCCCGCCCTGACGTGGAAACACCGTGAAGCGAAAGCCCGCGTGGTGCAGCAGCGAATTGCCGTGTGCATCCTGCAAGGGTGCCACGACGGGAATTTCGGCGTCGCGCAGTTCGTACAGAAACGCATGTTCTTCCAGGATCGCCGCGTCCGACCAGCGCCCCGGGCGGTAGAACTTGACTACCACGGGCAGCGCGTCCTCGATGCCCACCTGGTAGACGCGGTTTTCGTAGCTGTTCAATGCCAGCAGGCGGCCGTCGGTCTTCCAGCCGGCGCTGTCCACGGCGGTCAGCACCGCATCCGGCGTCAAGGCGTCATAAGGTGCAACGGCGTCATTCATGATTCGCAGTGTAATGGAAGATGACGGACGTACCCGGCGTCCGGTCTCGAAAAAGACGGCAGGTGACGTGTACACTCGCCGCGGTATGAAAAACCTCTATCCGCGGCGCATTGTCTGTCTTACCGAAGAGACCACCGAAACGCTGTACCTGCTGGGCGAGCAGGACCGCATCGTCGGCATTTCCGGCTTCACGGTAAGACCACCGCAGGCACGCAGGGAAAAACCGAAGGTCTCCGCCTTCACCAGCGCCAAAGTTGACAGGATTCTGGCGCTCAAACCGGATCTGGTGCTGGGCTTTTCCGATATCCAGGCGGATATCGCCGCCGATCTGATTCGTCGCGGCGTGGAAGTGCACGTCTTCAATCACCGCACGGTGGCGGAAATCCTGCGCATGATCGTGATGCTGGGCGGGATGATCGGTTGCGAAGCAAAAGCACGCCAGCTGGCCGGAGCTCTGCAGCGCGGTCTGGATCAGGTACACGCGGCGGCACAACGATTGCCGCGACGGCCGCGCGTGTATTTCGAGGAATGGGACGAGCCGCAGATTTCGTGCATTGGCTGGGTGTCGGAGCTGATCGGGATCGCCGGCGGCGATGACGTTTTTCCGGAACTGGCGAAACAATCGCTGGGCAGGCAACGCATTATCGCCGATCACGAAGAAGTCGTGCGGCGTCAACCGGACATCATTATCGGTTCATGGTGCGGCAAGAAATTCCGGCCCGAACTCGTGCGTGCGCGCAGCGGGTGGGACGCGGTGCCGGCCGTACGTGACAATGAATTGCATGAAGTGAAATCGTCCATCATCCTGCAGCCGGGTCCGGCCGCATTGACCGATGGCGTGCGTGCCTTGCAGACGATTATTTCGCGCTGGGCCAGCCGGAACTGACGCAGGGCTTGAATTGCCGATAGCGGCCTTGCGCGACAAAACTGGTTTTCTTTTCGTCCCAACGGTAGGTTTCGGCCGGCAACGTGACCTTGCTCGCCGGTGTCGTCGACTGCGCGCCGTCTTTCAGATACCGGTAGGCCGCAATTTCCCCCGTGACGTGGATCGCCTTGCCGTCGCTGTCGATTTTCACGTAGTAATTGCGCGAGACGAATCCATGGAAGCGAGTGCGCTTGCCGGCAAGATTCATTCCCTGTTTCGATTCGTGCGTCCACAGCACGCGAAGCTGCCCGGCCTTGAACGCTGCAATGTCAATCGAATCGTGCACGCAGTGCGCGGTTTCACGGTCAACGTATTCGAGCACGACGGTTTGCCCGAATTCCGGCAGCACCGGCCCGGCGCTCAACTTGCCGACCGCACCCCGTGAAATCGCCGCGAGAGGCTGGCCCTCACAGCTGACGGCAAACAACGCGCCGGACACCGGCGACAGCCATGCGAGTCCGATCCAGGTGAGTGCAGGTGAAGTGGTGCGCAGCGTTGCGACCGGGTGATAGATGGCGGAGTTTTTCGGGCTGTAATGCAGCGGCGCCTGGCGATGTGTGTTTTGATACCAGTTGATCAGCGTTTCTGGCGCCGGGGTATGGCACAGTTCCGCGGCTTCGACGCCGTGTGCACACAGCATTTCGAACCCGCACAGGACAATGCCGACAGCGAAGGCGCGGGCCGATTTCATTCCCTGAGCTGTTTACCCGGTCAGTCGCCGGTACGCTTCCTGGTATTTTTCCGCCGTCTTCGCGATCACGTCCGCGGGCAGGTGCGGGCCAGGCGCCTTTTTGTTCCAGTCGAGTGTTTCCAGGTAATCGCGTACGTATTGCTTGTCGAACGATGGCGGGCTGATGCCGGGCTTGTAGGTATCGGCCGGCCAGAAGCGCGACGAATCCGGCGTCAGCACTTCGTCGATCAACACCAGCTGATTGTTGCGGTCGAGGCCGAATTCGAATTTGGTGTCGGCAATGATGATGCCGCGCTTGAGCGCGTAGTCGGCAGCGAACCTGTAGATTGCAATGGCCTTGTCGCGTACCTGCGCCGCGAGCTCGTCACCCAGCAGTTTGCAGGTTTCCGCGAATGAAATGTTCTCGTCGTGCTGGCCTTTGGGCGCTTT
>DASSOA010000031.1:0-6776 GCA_035701115.1 Gammaproteobacteria bacterium | reverse complement strand
TCGGGCAGTTTGCGCAGGCGCAACCGGCAAACTGCGTTGGAAACATCCAGCGCAGTCGGCCGGGCGATGCCCATGGCGGCCAGTTCATCCCGCACACCGGAGTAATCCAGTTTGAGCGATGCATCGCGCCGCAGTTCCAGTTCCACCCCGGTGATGATCCAGCGGTCCGGATACCGCTTGAACACGCTCTGCCGATAACTGAATTCACACCGTTCGCGTTCAAGCCGCACCAATTCACCGCGCTCCCGGTCAAATGCTTCGACGGCCGAGAGAACATCCGCAAGCTCCGCGCCGTACGCACCGATGTTCTGGATCGGCGCAGCACCGACAGTGCCGGGAATCAGCGAGAGATTTTCCAGCCCGCACAGCCCTTGCTTGAGACTCCAACTCACCAGATCGTGCCAGTGCTCGCCGGCTTCGGCGCGCACCCTGACAGCGGTGTTGCTTTCCTCAAGAACCCGGATACCGCGCGTCGTGACGGTCAACACCGGCATGTCGGGATCACGCGCAAACAGTATGTTGCTGCCTTCGCCGAGCAGCAGCAAAGCGCGACCGCGCAGCACCGGAAGCCGCAACACCTCGGGCAATGCTTGCGGATCGTTTACTGCAGCGAACAGCGGCGCGCGCGCCGCCACGCGAAACGTGTTGTGGTGCGTCAGCGATGCGTTTTCGGTAAGCGTGTAAGGTGATGTCATGCTGCCGGATACATGCAAATATCCCCTCATCGAGCGCCGCGATGACGGTTGGCCACTCGATGAGGGAGCTGTCCGATTATTTTACTTCCGCCGTACCGATATCGCGCGGATCCGCCGCCGCGGACACCTTGCCGGTCCTGTAATCCCAGGTCACCGCCTGCATGTTGCCGTAAGTGTGCGTTTCACGCAGGTGATAGCCCATCTTGTCGAGGCCCGCGATCTCGGCGGCAGTGAATGCATCCGGTTCGTAGAACACGATGTCCGGCAGATACTGCATGTGATAGCGCGGCGTACTCACAATGCTCTTTGCATCGCCGCCGTTGAAATAATCGAGCGTACCAAGCAGCACCATGCTGATGATGCGACTGCCGCCCGGCGTGCCCAGAATCGCCTGCCCGCGCGCGGTCTGCAGAAAGGTCGGCGTCATGCTCGACAGCGGCCGCTTGTGCGGCGCAATCGCATTGGCATCGTTGCCGACCAGGCCGAAGCCGTTCGGCACCCCGGGTTTGGAAACGAAATCGTCCATCTCGTCATTCAGCAACACGCCGGTATCCGGCGGCATGAAGCCGCTGCCGAAACGGAAATTGACGGTAAACGTTGCCGCCACTTCATTGCCGTCCCTGTCCATGATCGAGATGTGCGTGGTGTGATGGCTTTCGGGTTTGGTTACGGTAACCGGCGCGAGCTCACTGCTCGGCGTCGCCCGATCGGCGAGAATATTGCTGCGCAAACCGGCCGCATAGTAAGGGCTGAGCAGGCGTGCGATCGGCATGTTTACAAAGTCGGGATCGCCCAGGTATTCCGCACGATCCCGGTAGGACCGGCGCATTGCTTCGATGATGAGATGCTTCTGCATCAGGTCGCTGTCCTGCGACAGGTCGTAACCCGACAGGATGTTGAGCGTTTCCAGCAGCACGATGCCGCCTGACGAGGGCGGCGGCGCCGATACGATCTTCATGCCGCGGTACTCGCCGACCAGCGGCGTGCGTTCCTTCACTTTGTAATCGCGCAGGTCCTCGAGACTCCAGATGCCGCCCGCGGCGCGGGTGCCGTCCACCAGTTTTTTTGCCAGCGGCCCCGCATAAAAACCAGCATCGCCGTGTTGCGCGATCAGTTCCAGCGTGTGCGCGAGATCGGGTTGTCTGAGCAGCCAGCCTTCCGCCGGAACCTGTCCGTGATCGAGAAACACTGCCGCGGCTGCGGGTGACTTTTTAAGCTTGTCGAGGTCGTACACGATGATGCTGCGGAACATCGCATCGAGCGGGTAACCGTCGCGGGCAAGTTTGATGGCAGGCGCGAGATCCTGCGCGAGCGTCAGCCTGCCGTAATGCGTGTTGAGGTAGACCAGCGCGGCGGGTTCGCCGGGAATTGCTGCCGACAGCGGGCCGTTCAGCGACAGTCCCGGGATCACGTTGCCGTTATTGTCCTGATACATGGTCGCAGTCGCCGCGGCCGGCGCGTATTCGCGGCCGTCAATCAGGGTATCGCGGTTGTCTTTTGCGAGATGCAGCAGCCAGAATCCACCGCCCCCGATTCCCGAGCTGTACGGCTCCACCACCGCCAGCGCGGCACTGACTGCAATCGCCGCATCAAACGCGTTACCGCCTTCGGCGAGCACCTGCATGCCGGCTTTGGTGGCCTCCGGATTCGCACTGGCCACCGCATCGTGCCCCGGTTTCGGTGCAGCGAGCGCGGGGAATACAAAGAGAACAAGGATCAGGGCAAGGTACTTGCGCATGCGTCACTCCTGGTCGGGAGGCGTGACGATAACACTCCCCGCGCACCCGGCCAAATGACCTTGCTGTCGCACCGTCAATCCGGATGCCGGATTTCCACCCGGCTCACCCGCAGGTACGAACGCTTTCAGGCAACCGGTTCAGCGCTCGAGCAGCGGGAGCTTGCCCGCCACTCCGTTCCATTTGTCGGCGTCGTCCGGTGCCGGGATTTTCCTGTCTATCACCGGCCAGAGCGGCGACAGTTCCGCGTTGATGGCGAGAAAGTGTTCCTGCCCCGCGGGCACGTCTTCGTCGAGGAATATTGCTTGAGCCGGGCATTCCGCCACGCACAGGGTACAGTCAATGCAGGCCTCGGGATCGATCACCAGAAAATTCGGCCCTTCGTGAAAACAATCCACCGGGCAGACTTCCACGCAATCGGTATATTTGCACTTGACACAATTCTCGGTTACCACATGCGTCATGCCGGCTCGACCTCACACGCGAAATATCATTAGCAGCAAGCATGCGGCCCCCGTTGCCGGACGGCCTTGATACATATCAAGCTTGCGGGAGCGGTTGCAGGTGATTAAGCTCACACGCGTGTCCGGTGCCATCGCATGAACGATCCTGCCCAGCTGGCGCGCGATTTGCGCCACCATTACCTGTTCGCGGCACTCAGCGAAGGCCAGCGTGCGCGCATTCTCGCGCATGTCCACATACGGGGGTTCAATGCCGCGGAACTGCTGTTCAGCCAGGGCGATCCCGCCCACGCCTTCTTCGTGTTGCAGTCAGGCGCGGTGAAGCTGTATCGCGTATCGGCGGACGGCCAGGAAAAAGTCATGCGCCTGATCCGTCCGGGCCAGAGTTTCGCGGAAAGCGTGATGTTCATGGACGACCCCCGCTACCCGGTACACTGCACAGGCATCGAGAACGGCGCACTGATCAGTATCGAATGCCGGGCGTTCGTTGAACTGCTGAAGGAATCGTTCGATACCTCACGCGCCGTGATGGCAAAAATGGCGCAGCGCATCCAGGCGCACTGGGATGAAATCGAAGCACTGACACTGCAGAACAGCCGCTACCGCGTCGTTCACTACCTGCTTACGCTGATACCGGAAGGCAGTCGCGGTGCCATCACGGTCACCTTGCCGGCACGCAAGATCGTGATTGCCGCACAGCTGGCGGTGACGCCCGAAACCCTGTCACGCACACTGCGTACCTTGTCCGATGAAGAATTGATCGAAGTGCATGAAGATGTTGTGCGCATCCCCGACGTCGGGCGCCTGCAAAAACACCTGCACTGAAGACGCTGCAAAAGACACGTTGCAGGTACCGCCGGACATGCCAGCATTATGACCCGGGCATGCGTTTACCGACAGGCAGGAACACGATCCGGTTTCAGGAACCGGTCAGGCGCCGGTATTTTTCCAGCAATTGCTCGCGAGTTTCCTGATGGGCTTCATCAAGCGGAATGCAATCGACCGGGCAAACCTGCCGGCATTGCGGCGTATCGAAATGCCCCACGCATTCGGTGCACAGATCGGGGTTGATCTCGTAGATTTCCGGGCCCTGCGATATGGCGTGATTGGGGCACTCCGGCTCGCACACGTCGCAATTGATGCATTCATCGGTAATCTTGAGCGCCATCAGCCGCCTCCGGAACCAGCCTGAGGCGCTATTTTAGCGCTTCTTCAGGGATTGCAATTCCGCCATTACCGCCGGGTGCACAAAGCGCGACACGTCGCCGCCCAGCGCGGCAATCTCACGCACCAGACTCGATGATATGAAGGTGAACTGTTCGGCCGGCGACATGAAAATGGTTTCCACTTCCGGACCGAGATGCCGGTTCATTGCGGCGAGCTGGAATTCGAATTCGAAATCCGACACTGCACGCAGCCCTCGCAGAATGGCATGGATGCCCTGCTTCTGGGCGAACTCGACGGTGAGTTCGGCGAAGCCGCATACTTCGACATTGGGCAGATCTTCGAGCGTAATGCGCGCCATCGCCACGCGTTTGTCGAGCGGAAACGCCGGCGCCTTGCCGGGATTCGCTGCGATCGCCACCACCACGCGATCAAACAGGCGCGTGGCACGACGCACGATGTCGGCATGACCCTTGGTAATCGGATCAAAGGTACCGGGATACAGGATGCTGTTGGGCATGTTGTTTTCTCCTGCGTCGGTGTAACGGGGCTCACGCCGGCAGCACGGTTCCGGACGCCGCCAGCCCGTACGCGACGTTGCCGGCGCGCGATTCGCGCAGCATAACCCAGCCGGCGGGCAATACCGGCATGTGACCCGCCGGACACTCCATATAAACACGCGCGCCCGGCGCGAGCCAGCCATCGGTCGAAAGCCGCGCAAGCACGCGCGGCAACAGATCCGAGGCGAATGGCGGATCCAGGAACACCAGGTCGAAAGCCTGCGCGGAGCCGGACAGGTACACCATTGCGTCAGCCTGTATCAGGCCGGCACCGTGTGCCTGCAACGTAGCGACATGCGCGCGCAACGCGTCAATCGCGGCACGCTCCTGGTCCACGAACACGCAGCTTGCCGCGCCCCGGGACAGGGCTTCCAGCCCGAGGGCACCGCTGCCTGCAAACAGATCGAGGCAGCGCGCGCCGGGCAGCCACCCCTGCAGCCAGTTGAACAACGTTTCCCGAACGCGATCCGGGGAGGGCCGGATACCCGGTAACGGAGGAAACGGCAACCTTCGCCGCCGCCAATTGCCGCCGATGATCCGGAATTCGTTTCGATAGCCCCGACCGGGATTGGACATACAACAACATCACCAATTTCAAGTACTTGTGAACGATACGTAACCGCTTGCGCCGCGGCGCGCATCCAGCGTACCCTAACCCGGCCGTTCACGGAGGTAAACAAATGAAACGTGCTCTGCTTGCATTCCTCTTGCTTCCCTTTGCACTCGTCGCCTGCGTCAAAGGCAGCGACTCGACCACCCCGAGCCCGAATCCGAATGCCGGATTCTATGCGCGCTTCGAACCCCTGAGCGGCATCATGCCGTTTCCGAACGATCTGTATTTCAATGGCAAAACCGACGGAACCCTGAACATCCCGGTGCTCGATCCGAGTCAGGCAGCCAACGCGCCGACCCTGGCGCTGAATCATCTCGACGGCTTCGGCACCCAGTCGGTAATCAACGCGTATTTCAGCGCGGCGGTCGACAAGAGCAGTCTGAATGCAAGTGACGTCATGGTGTTCCAGGTCACGACCGATCCCACCACCAAAGCCATCACGGGATTTGTCAAACCGCTGATTCCGGGGACCGACTACAGCGTCGGCGTATCCTCGAGTTCGGATTCGGGTGGCACGGTGGTGAACATCACGCCGCTCAAGCCGCTCGCCGCAAGTTCGATTCAGATTGTGGGCGGGCAGCCGACCGCAGTCCCGGCTAGTTATCTCGTCGTGCTGACCACCGGCATCAAGGACACCGCGGGCGCGGCTGTGACGCCGAGCGCCGACTACGCGGCGATTCTCGCGGCCGACGCACCGGCGCTGGCCGCCGGTGGCGATGTGACCAAGATTGATGCAAGCAAGTTGCCGAGTGCGTCGCTGTTGCCCGTCGCCCAGTTCACGCTGGCGCAATTGGCGGTTGCGGCCGGTGCGGGTGTGAATCCCGCCGACATCGCGCTGACCTTCAGTTTCAGTACCCAGTTTGTGGGCACGACCCTGGCCGACATGGCCGCCAGTGCCACTGCGACCACGCAGCCAAAAGGCGTCGGCATTGTGGACACCGGCATGACGGTTGCAGACGCACTGACTGCGGGCGGTCAAACGCCGCCGGCAGTGGCAGCCGATGCCGAACTGTATGCCGGCACGGTGGCATTGCCGTATTACTCGGCGGTTCCGACCACGGCCGACCCGACGGCGCCGTTAACCGGCTGGTGGCACACCAGCAGCGGCGGCGACACGACGGTGCTTGATCCGATGCCGAAAGCAACGGTTGCCGCGAATGTGATCCCGATTCTGGTCAGCATTCCGAATGCGACGAGTAAATGTGCTATGCCCGGCGCCGGCTGGAAGACGGTTATTTTCCAGCATGGCATCACCCGCAACCGCGAAGACATGCTGGCGATCGCAGGTTCGTTTGCCAGCCAGTGCTTCGCGGTAGTGGCAATTGATCTTCCGCTGCATGGCGTGACCAACACCAGCGATCCGCTGTACATGAAGGGCTACGAGCGAACCTTTGACCTGCCTCCGCCAGGTTCGACATCGGGTATTGCGCCGTCCGGCAGCTATTTCATCAACCTCACGAGCCTGCTCACGTCGCGCGACAACCTGCGCGAAGGCGTGGCCGATCTGATTGATCTCAGAGCCACGCTGCCAACACTGGCGGCGGTCA
>DASSOA010000030.1:0-35957 GCA_035701115.1 Gammaproteobacteria bacterium | reverse complement strand
GCCAGCGTGTCTCGGGCGAAGGTCACATTACCTGCGGCCACTGTCGCAACTGTCGCGCCGGCCGCCGGCATCTGTGCCGCAACACCGTCGGCGTCGGCGTCAACCGACCCGGCTGCTTCGCGGAGTATCTGGTGATTCCGGCCGTGAATGCGTTCCCGTTGCCGGATGACATTTCCGACGACGTCGCGGCCTTTCTCGATCCGCTCGGCAACGCGACCCACACGGCACTGTCTTTCGATCTGGTCGGTGAAGACGTACTCATCACCGGCGCGGGACCGATCGGATGCATGGCGGTCGCCATCGCCAAACATGTCGGCGCACGCAACGTGGTGATTACCGACGTGAACGATTACCGGCTCGATCTCGCGCGCAAGATGGGCGCCACCCGCGCCATCAACGTCACGCAGCAGAAAATCGAAGATGTGATGAAAGAACTGGGCATGAAAGAAGGCTTTGACGTCGGCCTGGAAATGTCCGGCAATGCCCAGGCCTTCCGGCAGATGCTCGCCAGCATGAACAACGGCGGCAAGATCGCCTTGCTGGGACTCCCGCCAAGCGACGTCGCCATCGACTGGAATCAGGTGATATTCAAAGGGTTGCTGCTGAAAGGCATTTACGGCCGCGAGATGTTCGAGACCTGGTACAAGATGGTCAGCATGCTGCAGAGCGGACTGGATATTTCACCCGTGCTCACTCACCACTTCCCGATTGCGGAGTTTCAGCAGGGATTCGACATCATGCGCTCGGGCAAATCCGGCAAAGTCGTGCTCGACTGGAACTGAACGCCGCGCTGTCATTTGACCGTCGGCTGGTACGCCGCCTGCCGGTCGGGCAGATTATTTTTCTGCCGCTGCAGCTGAAACGATCACCGGATTGAAGGTATACGTGGTAATCGTATCTCCATCCTGACCCAGACCCGATTGTTTTATCTCGTCGCTGTATGAAATCGCGATCAGCCGCCCACCGGCATTTTTCAGGGTGCCATTGCGGGTCTCATCCACCGACACACAGAGAAAGAACTTGCAGAATTTCGCATGAAAGGTCTGGTGGTACGCAAGCGGCATCCCCTGCGCATCCAGCCATACCGACATCGTGCTCTTGTAGTCGCTGATATTCGATTTGTCTTTCCTGGAGACCCGCAGAGGCACATCCACCGTCAATTCCTGAACCGGCTTGCCGTCGTACGTCGCGGGTTTTGTCACTGGCGGGCCTGCACCATCAAGCTCGTGCAGCAGGCCCGGTGCTGCCGATACCATCCGTTCGATTTCCATTGGCCCCACCGAACGCAGCAGATCAGTCACCGGCGTTGGTTTCTCCGGATCGGCGGCATGCGTCTGCTGTTCGACACGGACACTCTGTAACAGGTCGCCGTCCAGATGCATGCCAAGCCCGTCACCGGCGTTGATTTCCATGTGCAATTGCGCCGGAGTTTGCGGCTTGCTGTCCTTGTCCTTGTGACTTACTTTGCTCGATTGCACCACGAGGGTACCGGACACGGCCGTGTTCGCACTGAGAGTCTGGAGCCTTGACTCCAGATCAGACAACACATCTGCTTTCGCGCTCGCGCAGCAGACGCCTGCGAACAGCGACCCCGCGAAGATCGCGGTCACCGTCAAGGCATATCCCGCGCCGCTTCGGCACAATTCACGAATCCGAACCATGATCTCCCCCATTTGACCAAATTGCACGATCTCTGATCGCGCGCCCGTTCAACGCGGCTTTGCGTAACGCAACGTCCCGCTTCACCGCCGAGACTAGCGGATATCACAAAAGCAGTAGGCGTAAATACCGCGCGGATCGGTAAATGCCTGCATCGTGTCCGCAAGCTTCGTCAATTGCCCGTACCACGGCATTGCTTCCAGATTGGTTTCCGACAGCAGACCGCTCCCAAGGTTGGTGCTGCTGTCATTCGCCATGTTGATCAGAATTCGATCCGTGAGACTCAGCGGCTTTTCAATGTAGCGCACGGAATAATTGCTGCCGAGTTTGCCGAGTTTGGCCGCTTCCTTGATAGCGTCCTGCAGGTCCCCGAACTTGTCCACCAAGCCGATCTTCAACGCGTCCTGTCCGCTCCAGACGCGCCCCTGTGCGATATCGTTCACGGCATCCGTTTTCATGTTGCGATAATGCCCGACCTTGGTGATAAAGGTCTCATAGCCGTGATTGATGTTCAGCTGCACCAGCTGCTTCATCTGGTCAGACATCGGCCGGGTAAGATCGAAGGCATCGGAAAGCGGCGTGGTACCCACGCCATCGGTGTGTACGCCGACCTTGGCCAGTGTGTTCTGAAACGTCGGAATCATGCCGAAAATGCCGATGGATCCGGTCAAGGTGGTCGGGCTCGCGAAGATTTTATCGCCCGCCATCGAAATCCAGTAGCCGCCCGAAGCCGCGACGTTGCCCATCGATACGATGACGGGTTTGCCTGCCTCCTTGGTCAATTCAATTTCACGCAGGATCAGATCCGATGCAAACGCACTGCCGCCGGGGCTGTCAACGCGCAACACGAGCGCCTTGACATCGTTGTCATAGCGGGCCTTGCGAATCAGTTCCGATAGCGAGTCACCACCGATGGTTCCCGGCGGCTGATCGCCGTTCTGTATGTCGCCTTCCGCCACGATCACGCCGACTTCGCGGCTACCGATGTCCTTGGTCGTGACGCCGTCATCGGTCGCCTGCAGGTAATTGCGGAAATCGATCTGCCGGAAACTGTGGTGGGACTCGCCGACCACCCTCGACACCGCCGCTTCCATCTGGTCGTTGTCGGCAATCTTGTCGACCAGACCTGCTTTGAGTGCCAGTTCCGCGGTATCGCCTTTCAGCGCCTCCATGTTCGACGAGATGGAACTGATGTAATCGGCCAGCGCATCAGGCTTGAGTTTACGCGCCTTGGTTACATCGCTCTGATAGTTGCTCCAGAGCACGTTCAGAACGCCACCCCAGTCTTGCCGCGCATCCGCCGACATGCCGTTCAGCATGAACGGTTCGACGGCAGACTTGTATTTGCCGACCCGGAAAATGTTCCAGTCCACGCCCAGCTTGTTGAGGGCGTCCTTGAAATACGGCTGGTAAATGCCGAACCCGCGCAAAAACACCTGGCCCTGCGGATGGATAAAGACGGTATTTGCCATTGACGCCAGATAGTACTGCGCCTGACTGTAGGAATCCCCCAGCGCAAAGACAGGTTTGCCGCTCTTCCTGAAATCCAGAATGGCGCGCCCGATATCCTGAAGATCTGCCATTCCGGCACCGTCCATATCGTCAGTTTCGAGGACCAGCGCCTTGATACGGTTGTCGGTTCTGGCTTTTTCTATGGCTGCTGTCACGTCACGCAGCCGGGTCTGCGGACGCTGCTTCTGTCCCAGTAACCGGTTGATCGCTCGTTGCACCGGATCGCCCGAAAACTGTTCGACCAGCGCGCCCTGCGGATCTACCACCAGCGCGGCGGATGACGGCACGACCATCTTGTGGGACGCAAACACGCCGACCAGAAAGATGATCAGCAGGATTGTCACGACAATGTTGATAGCAAAGCGGCAGATCAGGTCCCACGCGCGCCATGCCCCGCCAAAGATGTGTACGATGAAATTTCTGTCGCTCATGAAAGGCCCGCCTGTTGTGCGTCACCAAAAACGTTACCGGAACCGACAGCACGCATTATGCACCCGTTGCCGCATCGGCGGCAGCGTCCAGCCGCGCCGTTATCTCGGCCAGCCAGTCCTCATGTTCCGGCTTCATCAGACAGGAACGCAGCGCCGTCACGGTCCCGGCCTTACCCACGAGCCCGGGCCACCAGGCAGACGCGAGATTGTCCGGCAGGCGCAGCAATGCGAGATGCAATTGACGCTTCGCGGCGGCGTCGAACGTCGCCTGGGCAGCGTTGCTTGCCGTGCTGCGATCTGTTGCCGCCAGTGTCCACACGACTATGTCGAGGTCCGGTTCCCTGCCGGCAAGATAACGTGGATCGGCTTTCACATGTTCATGCAGAGCCAATGCGGCGCGGCGCGATGCCGCCAGGCTCTGCGCAAACTCGCCGTTGGGCTGCAGCGGCAACAACCGGTGCGTGGCCCAGAGTGCAACGGCACCCGCCCCGGCCCGGGAGCATTCGAGGCTGATCTCACCCAGATGCAGGGCGTCGGATGTGAAATACGTATACGGTGAATCGTGTTTGTAGAAACGTCCGACACCCGGATCGCGGAACAAGACGCACCCGCAGCCGTAGGGCTGCAAGCCGTGCTTGTGCGGGTCCACCACGATGGAATCCGCGTTGCCGGTTTCCGCGTAGGCAGCCCGTACCGCATCCGGCAGGTCGTCCACCAGTTTGTAGTAACCGCCGTATGCCGCATCCACGTGTACCCGGAATCCGTAACGCGCCCTCAGCTGCAGCACTTCATGTAACGGATCAACGGCGCCGAGACCGGTATTACCGAGCGTCACAACCACCGTTGCAATGCGCTCGCGCCTGAGCAGATCCTCCAAGGCATTCACATCCATGCGGCCGGTGCTGTCCACTTCCACGGAATGGAACGGCATCTGCAACACTTCGCACATGCGACTGTGTGTGTAATGCGCCTGCGACGATGCCGCCACCGCCCCGCCAGGCGCGGCATGACGCGCCACCCACAGCGCTTCGAGGTTGGCAATCGTTCCACTTGCACACAGATGCCCGAGATGCGCGTCGTAGCCAAACATTCGTGCAAGGTCGGCGACCGCTTCACGTTCCATGGCCGAACTCGCGCGGCCGCCGTCAAGTGCGTGATTGTTCGGATTGATCCACAACGCGAGCGTATATGCCAGGCGTGCGATCGGATGCGGCGGCTTGAGCATCTGCCCGGCATACAGCGGATGGGGATACGGGTAATTGTCCTGCATGCGCTGCGCCGTCGCCATCAGCACGCCGCGCAGCCGTTCGAGATCAACCTGCGGTGTGAACTCGGGCAGCGCTGCAAATCCCTGTTCCAGGATCATCAACGCCTCGTCGATCAATCGCAGACTGCTGCGTTCCAGCACGTTACCTCCAGGCATCGAGCGGCAAATTCATGCACCAATATGCCATCACCATACGGCCGGTCATTGCGATCGCGCGGTATCGCCGCCACCTTGCATGCTGGGAACGAGCATCAGCTGCTGTATATCGTGCCGCAATACGGCCTGACGCGCGGGATCGCGGGTCGCATTCAGCAGCCCATTGTAAAGTCGGCGCGCGTCGTCCGTCAGTCCGGCTTTGGCCAGCATTTTCGCCGCCTGATAACGCGCGGTTTGCGCCCACTGATCCATGGCATACGGATTCGTCAGCGTGGCGGAGCGCAGATACAGCTCGGCGGCCTTGTTGTAGTCGCCGAGTGCCTTGTAGGAATCCGCAGTCCAGTAAAGCAGTTGCCGGCGCTGCTCGTCCGCAAGGTCTCCATTCAGAATCGCCTCAAAGAAGGGAATCGCATCGCGGTCGCGGCCAATGGTCTGCAGATCGAACAGAACCGGCAGCACGTCACCCGGATTGAATCCTGCTCCGCTTTTGAACAGCGCCGTGAGCGCCTTTATCCCTTCATCCGGTTTACCGCCCAGTACAAAGATCCGTGCGCGCTGCAACTGCCAGGCCGCGGGATCGGTGTCCGGCGGCGGCGCATCAAGTCCCTGCATCAGCCGTGAAGCAAGTGGTATGTCCGGAATGTCGAGCACGTCGTTGACCAGGATGTAGCGCACGTCGGGCGGGACCGATTCCGGACTGTTGAAGCGGCTCGAATCCAGATACAGATGCCGCAGGATATTGGAGCCGTCGCGCTGTTTCTGGATCAATGTCGCGAACTGCCAATGCGCCACGTCGCGCTGATGCGGTTCGACGGCATTGAACGCCACAACACTGAACAGCGCGCAGGCGCTCACCGGATCGGAGTCGAACTTGTTGGATGCCGCCAGAAACCAGCCCTGATCATCGCCGACGACAAGCTGCAACTGATTGCCGAGATCCTGTCCATACGCCAGATACGCGTCCCAAAGCATGTCCGGAGTAAGCGCAAACAGGTCGTCTTTTTCAAGCAATCCAGCTTGCAGCCCCAGCCCGTTCTGCAGGGCACGGATGCGTGCCAGTGGATTCTTCAGATCGTCGGCCGCTTCCGCTGCAACCGCCCACGCCTTGACGCGCTTTTCTGTGGATGCCTTGGCGTTGGTGCCGACGTCCACCGCCTTGGCGAGTGCGTCGCCGGGTTTGAGCGTTCCGGCGCGCAATCCCGCAAGCAGGCGCAGCATCCCGGCATCGTCGCCTTTGCTGCCTTTCAACACGTCAAGTGCGGATTGCGGTTGTTGTGCGCGCAGAAACAACCGGGCTTCCAGCAACGGCCAGTCGCCATTGTCTTTTGGATAATCCAGCCGATAGCGGATAACCGCGCTTTGCGCGTCATCAAGGTCTTTGTCGGCCAGATAGCTGCGGATAATCAGCTGACGCAATTTGCCCAGCGTGGCATCGTCCGGCGGCGCGTCGCCTGCCCAGATCAGCGGGCGTATCAGTATCCTTGCCTGATGCGCGTTGTCGAGGTGCAACCAGGCATCCGCTGCCTGCATCGTCTCCCAGGTTCTGAAATCCGCGCTCAGCCCGCCGGGCAACTGCGCGAGACGATCCGTTACCTTTTGCCATTGCCTGGTTGATTGGTAAATGTAGATGCGTTCGCGCTCCCAGCTCATCCAGCCGACGGGGTCGGCCTTGAAATCGGGCTGGTGCTGCTCGATCAGACGGGAGGCGAGTCCGGTCGCGCCGGCACTGGCCAGTGCTGAAACGTCGCCGAGCGTCAGCGCGTAACCCTGAGGGGAATTTCCTGCAGCTTGCGCCCGTCCCGCGCGGGTACTCGCCGGGGGTGCCGGTTCCGCCGCGACCGTCCCGCTGACAGCTGACAGAATCACGGCAACCAGGGCGGCGCAGAATTTTGCGCGATATTGCGACATTCGGATTTCCACAGCCGGAAACAAAACGGGTGCCGTCAGGCACCCGTCATTGTAGCAGCAGCCTGCGAAAAGCCCTGTTCAGACTTTTTCGCGGATACGCGCC
The DNA here is from genome assembly GCA_035701115.1 of Gammaproteobacteria bacterium. Classification (GTDB taxonomy): domain Bacteria; phylum Pseudomonadota; class Gammaproteobacteria; order Natronospirales; family REEB76; genus DASSKW01. Next base: position 28,921 of record DASSOA010000030.1, on the reverse strand, counting down.
GCCTTACCCGACAGATCGCGAAGGTAATAAAGCTTGGCGCGACGCACATCGCCCTTGCGCTTCACTTCGATTCCACCGATCGCCGGGCTGTGGCTCTGGAAGGTGCGCTCCACGCCTTCGCCATGCGACACCTTGCGCACGGTGAACGAGGAATTCAGGCCACGGTTGCTCTTGGCAATGACCAGACCCTCGAATGCCTGCAGACGTTCACGCTCGCCGTCTTTCACTTTTACCTGCACGACGACGGTATCGCCCGGTGCAAATTCCGGGATTTCCCTCATCTGCTCTTTTTCGATCTGTTCGATGATCTTGTTCATGGCCGTTTACCTTGTTTACAAATCCTGTTTACGTTCGCGGATGAATTCATCAAGCAGTGATCTATCTTCCGCACTCAACTCCAGTTTTTCCAGCAGGTCCGGACGCCGCAACCAGGTCCGCCCCAGTGCCTGCTGGTGGCGCCAGCGGCGAATCGCCGCATGGTCTCCGCTCAGCAATACATCCGGCACGCCCCGCTCATCCAGCACTTCCGGGCGCGTGTAATGCGGATAATCCAGCAGGCCGTTGACGAACGAATCTTCGGCCGCGGAATCCGCGTCATTCAGCGCGCCGGGTATCAGCCGCGCCAATGCATCAATCAATACCAGCGCAGGCAATTCGCCGCCGGAGAGTACGTAATCGCCGATGGACAACTCCTCATCCACTTCGGTTTCGATGACGCGCTCATCCACGCCTTCATAGCGCCCCGCCACCAGCGTCAGCGCGGCATACTCCGTGAGCCGCTGCACGCCCTGTTGATCGAGGCGTTGACCCTGCGGACTCAGGTAGATTACCCGGGTCATGCCGCCGGCCGCTTCCCGCGCCGCGCCGATTGCCGCGCGCAGGGGTTCTACTTTCATCACCATCCCGGGGCCGCCGCCAAACGGGCGGTCGTCCACGGTGCGGTGCCTGTCGGTGGTGTAATCGCGCGGATTCCAGCTTGTGACCTCAAGCAGCCCGCGTTTGACTGCCCGTCCGGTGACCCCGAAATCAAGCAGCGATTTCACCATCTCCGGAAAGAGCGTCACCACGTCAATGCGCATGGCGCTCCTCCTCAAAAATCCGGGTCCCAATCCACCTGAATCAGGCCCTTGTCCAGATCCACTTCGCGCACTACTTGGTCGCGAATGAACGGGATCAGCCGTTGCCGATCTCCCTGGACCACCAGCACATCGTTCGCGCCGGTTTCCATCATGGCTTCGACCTCGCCAAGTGCGCGGCCATCCGCCAACTGCACGGTCATCCCGATCAGGTCCGCCCAGTAATACTCACCAGGCTTGAGCGACGGCAACTGGTCGCGCTGCACCGCAATTTCAGCGCCGATCAGCCTGGCGGCCTGATCCCGGTCCGTCATGCCCTGCAGGCGCGCGATAATCGTTTTTCCATGCGGGCGGCACTCGGCCACATCCCATTCGCGCCACTCGCCATCCAGTTTCAGCTGCCATACCGGAAAGTCCGCGATGGCTTCACGGGGATCGGTCCAGGACATAAGTTTGACCCAGCCCTTTACCCCGTACAGGCCCGTCACCTTGCCGATGACGACCCGTCTGGATTGCCTGTCGGCCATGGCGCTGAAGGCGCCGGACTCAGACGGCGACCTTGTGTTCCTTGATCAGGTACGACACGCGATCGGACGGCTGCGCACCTTTGGACAGCCAGTGTTTGATGCGCTCGGCATCCACGCGCAGCGTTTCCTCATGGTCTACCGCGAGCGGGTTATAGAAACCGACGCGCTCGATGTAGCGGCCATCGCGGGACGAACGGCTGTCCGTCACCACTACGTGATAAAAGGGGCGCTTCTTGGCGCCGCCGCGCGAAAGACGAATGGTCACCATGGGGTTCGAGGTCCTCTGAATACGAATCCGGGCCTGCCCCACAAGGCGGGCCAACGTAAACCGCGCATTTTACGGGATTTTTCGTAAAAGTGAAGGGCTAAGAAGGACTTGCGGCCCGGCGGCGGGCCGTCAGGCCCCGGCGGGCAGGAACAGCAGCAGCGCCAGCCCCAGCAGTATCCGGTAGACGGCAAATAGCGTGAAACGATGGGTGCGGATATAGCCCAGCAGCCATTTCACGGCGATAAAGGCCACAATCAGGGACACCACGAAACCCACGCCCAGCGTGACCCAGCCTTCCTCCACCACGGCCCCGCCCTTGAGCGATTTCAGCAGTTCATAGCCGGTCGCTGCATACATCGTCGGTATCCCGACCAGAAAAGCGAACTCGGTAGCGGCCGAGCGGTCGCTGGTGCCGAACAGCATGGCCGCAAAAATCGTCGCGGACGAGCGTGAGGTCCCGGGGAAAATCCCCGCCACCATCTGGGCGATCCCGACCAGAATCGCCACCCGCCAGGTCACCGCCGTGCGCTGCGGCTGCCGGGCGGCAACCTGCTCCGCGGCAATCATCCAGATGCCGCCGATAATCAGCGCCCAGGCGATCGGCGTCACGGTTTCGGGCAGCTTGAACCCGAGTTTCACGGCGACGAAACCGATGGCGGCGGTAATCAGGAATGCCACCGTGAGTTTCAGGAGATAATCCCGGTTGGCCGGTTCGCGCCAGCGGGTCAACAACGCCCAGATTCGCTTCCAGTAAACCAGCGTGATGGCGAGAATCGCGCCTGCCTGAATCCCGACATTGAACAGATCCGAGCGTGCGCCCAGCCAATGCTCGGCAATCAGCAGATGTCCGGTGCTGGAAATCGGCAAGAACTCGGTAATGCCTTCGATGATACCGAGGATGATGACGCGAATGATATCGTGCATGACCAGGAACTTCCGGGAAATCCGGCGACCAGTTTAAATGGCAAATTCCCTTCCCCGGTCGCATTACGAAAAAGAAATTCGCCTGCTTGCGTACAGTACATTCAAATCCCGGGCGGCAATCGGCCCTTGAAATTTCTCAGCATCTTCGCCATGCCGCCGCCGCTCATCTTCTTCATGACTTTTTCCAGCTGGGCATACTGCTTCAGCAACCGGTTTACGTCCTGCACCTGGGTACCTGAACCCAGGGCAATCCGGCGGCGGCGCGAACCGTTCAGGATATCGGGCTTGCGCCGCTCTTTCGCGGTCATGGAATTGATGATGGCAACCTGACGGCGCAGATCCCGGTCGCTGAACTGCGATTTGGCCTGTTCCGGAATCCGTCCGGCACCCGGCAACTTGTCGAGCAACGCACCAAATCCGCCCATGTTCTGCATCTGCTGCAACTGATCGCGGAAATCCTCGAGATCGAAACCCTTGCCCTTTTTGAGTTTATCGGCGAGTTTTTCCGCCTTTTCATGATCAACTTTCTGCTGGGCCTGCTCGACCAGACTGAGCACATCTCCCATCCCAAGTATGCGGGACACGACACGCTCGGGATAAAATTCCTCCAGCGCGGCAACTTTTTCGCCGACACCCATGAATTTGATCGGCGCGCCGATAATATGCCGCGCTGAAAGTGCCACGCCGCCGCGCGCGTCGCCGTCGGCCTTGCTCAGCACAATCCCGGTGATCGGCAACGCAGCGCCGAAGGCGGCGGCTGCGTTTGCGGCATCCTGACCCGCCATCGCGTCAACCACAAACAGCGTCTCGCTGGGCGAGACCGCCGCATGGATGCGCTTGGCCTCCTCCATCATCTCCGCATCGATATGCAGCCGTCCCGCGGTATCAACAATCAGTACGTCATATAGACGCTTGCGCGCTTCATCAAGCGCGAGCTTCGCAATCGCAACCGGATCGCCGCTGGCCGGTTGAAAACAATCAACCTCGATCGTGGCGCCCAGCCGCCGCAGCTGCTCGCGTGCCGCGGGGCGGTACACGTCCGTGCTGACCAGAAGCACACGCTTGCCGCGCTGCTCCTTCAGCAGCCGCGCCAGCTTTGCCGCGCTGGTGGTCTTGCCTGCGCCCTGCAGGCCGGCAAGCAGAATAACAGCCGGCGGTGCAACGTTCAGATTGAGCGCGGCTTCGCCGTCGCCCATCACACGCAGCAACTCGTCGTGCACAATCTTGATGAACACCTGGCCCGGCGTCAGGCTTTTCAGGACGTCGGCGCCCAATGCGCGCTCGCGTACCTGTTCGATGAAGGACTTGACTACCGGCAACGCAACATCAGCTTCAAGCAACGCCATGCGCACGTCGCGCAACGCATCGCGGATGTTGTCATCGGTGAGCCGCCCGCTGCCGCGCAATCGGTCCAGGGTGCGGGTCAGACGCTCGCTGAGTGAATCGAACATGTTCAGAACGTTATGTGCTCGGGAATCGGACAGGCCGGAAGCAGGCCAGCAGTATATACGACACTATTATAAATCGAAGACTTCGCCGCCTTTCAGGCAATGCGTGCGCCGGCCGGGTAATGCAGCCCTGATTTCGGAAAAAATCAGTTCCTCGGCGCCCGGCTTGAGGTGGGTGATATGGATTTCGGGATCGTGTTTCAATTTGACCAGATCCGCCGCCAGCGTGCGCGGACAGTAATGACGTGCCATTTCCGCGAGTTGCTCGTTGCGGTTGGCAAACGCGGTTTCCACCACCAGCACGTCGACCCGAGGATAGGCGTTCAGGGCATCCCAGAAGGTGTCGTTGGCTGCCGTGTCACCACTGAACGCAAACACCTTGCCGCCGGACTCGATCACGTAACCCGCGCCCGGCACGGTGTGATTGACCTCGATCATGTGCACATTGATGTCGCCCAGGGTCATCCGCGCGCCAAGAGCGATTGGCTCGTATTTAAGGACCGAATTATCTACGCTGGGCAATTCTTCGAAGTCGGGCCACAGTATCCAGTTGAAGATGTACTGGCGCACCGCGTCCAGGGTCTCGACCCGGCCGCGCACCGTGAGCGGGGTCTTGAGCGTGTCGAAAATGGTATCCACCAGCAGCGGCAGGCCACAGGTGTGGTCGAGATGCGAATGGGTCAGAAACAGATGCCGGATGCGACGCAGTTCGGTGAGCGGCAGATCGCCTATCCCGGTGCCCGCGTCGATGAGGATGTCATCGTTGACCAGCAACGATGTCGTCCGGAGTCCGGCACCGATGCCGCCGCTGCACCCAAGTATTTTTATTCGCATAGAACTACCCGGCGCCCGCCGGCGCATCGCCCCACCCGAAGCTTAGCACATGGGGCTGCCAGCGCTTCACCCGGCGGCTCCGGCTATGCGATGATGGCGCCTCGCCATACTCCATTACCGCGACCACTATGCGTTTTACCGGCATCGCCATCCTGGCTCTTATTCTCTATTTGCTGGCGACGGCCGCGTTGCTGATGCGCCTCACGCGCAAAGGCCCGAAGCTGCTGCGGGAGGGTCAGGGATTTGTCGGCAGCGCGGGGTTGGCTGCGATCCTGCTCCACACGGTTGCGTTGTATGCCCTCATATTCATGCCGCACGGCATGGACCTGGGCTTTTTCAACTCGGCGTCGCTGGTGGGCTGGCTCGTCGCGATCATCGCATTGGCGTCCCTGGCACGGCCCAAATTCGAAAATCTCGGCCTGGCACTGTTCCCGCTCGCCGGCATCAGCCTCGTCCTGGCCGAGCTGTTTCCCAGTGACCGTCTCATGGTCATCGACACCGACTGGCCTCTCGACGCCCACATCATCCTGTCGCTCATCGCCTACAGCCTGCTCGCGGTGGCCGCCCTGCAGGCGGTGATTATCGCAGCGCAGGAATACCGATTGCGCCAGCGCACACCCGGAGTGTGGTGGAGCACCTTGCCGCCCTTGCAGGAAATGGAGCGGTTTTTGTTTCAGCTGATCACGGCGGGATTCGTGCTGCTTACCCTGGCGCTGTTCACGGGCCTGATTTTCGTGACCAATCTGCGGGCCCAGCATCTGATTCACAAAGTGGTGCTGTCGGTCGTAGCCTGGGTGGTGTTCGCGATCCTGCTGTTCGGGCGCTGGCGTTACGGATGGCGCGGTCGCACCGCCATACGCTGGACGCTGAGCGGATTCATATTTCTGATGCTGGCCTATTTCGGCAGCAAGCTCGTTCTGGAACTGATCCTCGGCCGGCACTGGAATATCGGTTCGTGAATATACCGGTGAACTTCGCAAGGGAGTAAGCACGCTTTTGGAAACGGTTCCACTTTGGGTACTGATTGTCGGTCTGCTTCTGCTTCTGATCGTCTCGGCGTTTTTCTCCGGTTCCGAGACCGGACTCATCTCCCTCAACCGCCATCGTCTGCGGCACCTGTCGCATGCCGGTCATCGCGGCGCCAGGCTCGCGGAACGCCTGTGGCAACGTCCGGACCGTTTCATCGGCATCGTGCTGCTTGGCAACACGCTGTCGAATATCGCCGCCTCCGCACTCGCGACGCTGATTGCGCTTCGGATCGGCGGAGACAGCGCCGTGCTGGTCATGACGGTACTGCTGGCGCTCGTGGTATTGATCTTTGCCGAAGTTGCACCCAAGACGCTGGCTGCCCTTCATCCGGAACGATTTGCCTTTCCGGCCAGTTACATATTGCTGCCGCTGCTGCAATTACTGTATCCACTGGTGTGGCTGGTGAATCTGTTCGCCAACAGCGTATTGGGCCTGATCGGCGTGAAGAACGTGGAAGGCGCAAGGCACTCGATGAGCAGCGAGGAACTGCGCAGTGTCGTCATGGAAGCCGGCGCCCTGATTCCAAAACGCCACCAGCGAATGCTGATCAGCATTCTCGACCTTGAAAAGATCAGTGTCGAAGACATCATGGTACCGCGCAACGAAATTGTCGGCATCGACATCAATGCCGACATTGAAGAGATCATGTCACAACTGCGTACCAGTCAGCACACGCGGCTGCCGGTGTACGAGGACAGCATCGATCATGTAATCGGCTTCTTGCATGCGCGACAATTGCTGCACCTGGTCACTCACAACGAACCCTCACCGGACATGCTGCGTTCGATCTTGCGGGAACCGTATTTCGTTCCGGAGAGCACCTCACTGCAGCAGCAACTCATCAATTTTCAGACCGCCAAGCGCCGGATTGGCCTGGTAGTCGACGAATATGGCGACATACTCGGACTGGTGACGCTCGAAGATATCCTGGAAGAAATCGTGGGTGAATTCACCAGCGATCCCGCAGCCCAGCACCGCGACATATATAAAGGAGATGACGGGAGCTATCTGGTTAACGGCAGCATCAACGTCCGGGTATTGAATCGGGCCATGAGCTGGCAACTGCCGACTGACGGACCCCGTACCCTCAATGGCCTGATACTGGAATACCTTGAAGCCATCCCCCAACCCGGCACCAGTCTGAAGCTGGCGGGACACCCAATCGAAGTGGTGCAGTCGACCGGAAGCGGCGTCAAGACTGTGCGTATCCCGGTGGCGTCACCGGAAACCACCTCTGGAAACAAATCGCCCAAACCGGCTCATTAGCCGAATGCACCCGGATCTTTCGGTTGTTCAAAAGACTGCGTTGACCGCCTCGGACAATCGGCTGACCTGAACGATCTCCAGTCCTTCAATGCTCCCTTTGCGCGGTGCATTGCCCTTGGGCACGATTGCGCGTTTGAAGCCGTGCTTGGCCGCCTCCCGCAAGCGTTCTTCACCGTTGTAAACCGGGCGGATTTCGCCGGCCAGTCCGACTTCACCGAACAGAATCAATTCGGGCGGCAACGGGCGGTCCTTGAAGCTCGAAAGTGCCGCCAGCAGGACCGGCAAATCCGCTGCCGTCTCGTTGACACGCAATCCGCCGACCACGTTTACAAACACATCCTGGCCGGCCATGGCGATGCCTGAATGCCGGTGCATGACCGCGAGCAGCATCGAAAGCCGGTTCGCGTCGAGCCCCACCGCAACACGACGCGGGTTCGCGAGCTGACAGTCGTCCACGAGCGCCTGTACTTCGATCAACATGGGACGGCTGCCTTCGCGAATCACCGTCACGGCGCTGCCGCTTACGGCATCGGCATGACGCGACAAGAAGATCGCGGACGGATTCTTCACCTCCCGCAAGCCGTCTTCCGTCATTGCGAACACCCCCAGCTCGTTGGCCGCACCGAAGCGGTTCTTCACGGCGCGAATCACGCGATAACGGCTGCCGGCATCGTTTTCGAAATACAGCACCGTGTCTACCATGTGCTCCAGCACCCTGGGGCCGGCGATCGCACCTTCCTTGGTCACGTGTCCGACCAGGAGCACAGCTGTCCCACTTTGTTTGGCGAACCTCACCAGCATGGCGGTGGCCTCGCGCAACTGGGCCACCGAACCGGGTGCGGACTGCAAGGCGTCGGTGAACATGGTCTGGATGGAATCCACCACCATCACTGCCGGGCTTGCACGGCTGGCGGTATCCAGCAGACGCTCCACCGACGTTTCGGCCGCAAGCTGGAGCGGCGTATTCACCACACCCAGGCGCCGGGCCCGCAGCCCAACCTGCTCGAGCGATTCTTCTCCGGTCACGTAGAGAACCTGATGCCCCGCCGCCAGGCTCGCAGCCGACTGGAGCAAAAGCGTGGACTTGCCGATTCCCGGGTCACCGCCGATCAGGGTGACGGAACCGGCGACCAGCCCGCCTCCCAATACCCGGTCCAGCTCCGCCAGCCCGCTGCCCAGCCTCGGCTGCGCCTGTCCCTCGACTTCGGCAAGCGGCCGCACCGCCGTCTGCCCGGCGTAGCCGCTGCGGCTGACCGCCTTCCCTGCCCGCACGGGTGCCGGCGCTTCGACTAGTGTGTTCCAGCCTCCGCACTCCGGGCACTGCCCGGCCCATTGCAGGGTTCGCCCGCCGCAGGCATCACAGACGTAGACCGCTCGATTCTTGTTCATGGGAATTCTCTGCCGCAACAATACATGCAGCCGTGGCCGGCCATTCAGGGGGCCGGAATGTTAGCACGCAAAGCATCCCCGGCCGGCCTTTGCCGGCGCGGGTTTTGCTTCCGTTTTGGTGAAAATTCAAGGTACTATGGTCTACCTTTAATAAATTCACATAACTGTAGGGGATGCTGGGTGAAACGCAGTTTTTGGAGCACCCATTGGTTCGCGGGGCTGGCCTTCGGATTGGTGTTTCTGCTTATTGCGTATGTCGTTCTGCCCACTGCATTCGGGCGGGTGGAAACGGCAGCCTATGACCTCGGCGTCAGCATGGCCAGCGGCACGCCCAGCAACCAGATCGCTGTGGTCGCGATTGACGATGCCAGCATCAAGCAACTTGGGCGCTGGCCCTGGCCGCGCGATTACCACGCGGACCTGATTGATCGGCTGCATGAAGATCACGCTCGCGTTATCGCGACCACCGTCCTGCTTTCGGAAGATCAACTCGATCTGGGCAGTGTCTACATCCGCAGCATGATCGATTTTTACGATCACTGCTCGCCGCTGGGCGCGGCTGCCCCTTTTGTGCCCGCGGCAGGTTCCTCAGCTGCCGCCGCCAAGGCCGCAAGCGACTGCCCGCCCAATGCGGTTCTGCCGGAAGCAGGTGAATCAATCAAGGTTCCGGCACCCGTCAAACAGGCGTTGGTATCCCTGCGCCAGAAAATGCAGGACGCCGAAACCACGCTGGATGTGGATTCGAAGCTGGCTGCGAGCATCAAGGCGGCCGGCGATGTTGTCATTCCGATGGTGTTCACCGTCGGGCAACCGCTAGGTCGCCCCGGCGATTCAACACCGGCTTACATACTTAAAAACGCGCTCGGCCCGGTCATCGCAACTCCGGAAGATCAGGGCCAACCACTGCCCACGAGTGCGATGAGCGTGCCAGTCGCTCAATTTGCACAAGCGGCAGCAAGCGTAGGTTTCCTGAATGACACGCCGGATGCAGACGGCGCGTTGAGAGCCGAACCCCTGGTGCTGCGCTATTACGATTTGTATTACCCGTCGCTGGCGCTGTCGGTGGCCATGAAATACCTGAATCTTCGCCCGGATGACGTGCATGTCATCCCCAGCCAGGGCGTCAAGGTCGGCGGTCTGTTCATCGGCACCACACCGCACCTGCGGATGCGGAACAACTATTACTCGGGAACGGGCAGCAACCCGCCGTTTCCGCTGTATTCATTTGCCGACGTCAAGCTCGGCAAGATTCCAGCGGAGGCGTTCCAGGACAAGATCGTGTTGATCGGCGCCACCGCAACCGGTCTGGGCGACCGGTTTCCAACGCCCACCTCGGCGGGTATGGCGCCCGTGCTGGTACTGGCCAATGTGGTATCGAGCATTCTGCAACAACAGTTTTTCACTCAGCCGCAATGGACTTACTGGGTCACGCTTGGCACGCTGCTGCTCGTGCTCGTCTACATTGCGTTCGCGCTGCCGAGGCTCAAACCGGGACTTGGCGCGCTGATCAGCCTCGGACTTCTGATTGCAATGGTCGCAGTCGAATTCAGCATGCTCGAAAACCGGCACCTGTGGATCATGCTCATGATTCCCGCGTTGATGCTGGTTACCGGGCACCTGGTGATGACGGTAAAACTTTCCGGACTGACCAGCCGTCTGCTGGTGCGCACGGAAGCCGACAGCGCCGAAAGCAACAAGATGCTCGGACTGGCATTCCAGGGCCAGGGCCAGCTGGATATGGCGTTTGACAAGTTCCGCAAGTGCCCGATGGACAATTCCATCGCCGACCTGCTCTATAACCTCGCTCTGGATTACGAACGCAAACGTCAGTTCAACAAGGCCGGTTCGGTCTATCAGTACATTCACGAGTACGATCCGAAATTCCGCGACGTAAACGAACGTCTGCAACGCTCCAAACAGCTGGAGGGCACTGTCATTCTCGGCGGCGCCGGCAGCACGGCCGCTGGCACGCTGATCATGAGCGGTGAAGGTGTACAAAAACCGATGCTGGGCCGTTACCAGGTCGAGAAGGAACTCGGCAAAGGCGCGATGGGCGTCGTCTACCTCGGGCGCGACCCCAAAATCAATCGCGTGGTTGCCATCAAGACCATGGCGTTGTCGCAGGAATTCGAGGCGGACGAACTTGAAGAGGTCAAGCAACGTTTCTTCCGCGAGGCCGAAACCGCCGGTCGCCTGAACCATCCCAACATCGTCACGATTTACGACGCCGGCGAAGAACACGACCTCGCTTACATTGCCATGGAATTCCTCAAGGGCAAGGACCTGACGGGCCACATCAAGCCCAACACCCTGCTACCGGCTGCGCGCGTGATGGATATCGTCAGCCACGCGGCAGAAGCGCTGGATTACGCCCACAAGCAGAATGTCGTGCATCGCGACATCAAGCCGGCCAACATCATGTATGAGGAAGATACCGGCGCGATCAAGCTGACGGATTTCGGCATCGCCCGCATTACCGATTCGAGCAAAACCAAGACCGGTATGGTGCTCGGCACGCCGTCCTACATGTCGCCGGAGCAACTCTCCGGCAAGAAGGTGGACGGCCGTTCAGACCTGTTTTCGCTGGGCGTCACGCTTTATCAGATGCTCAGCGGTCAGTTGCCGTTCCAGGCCGATTCCATGGCGACACTGATGTTCAAGATAGCCAACGAACCGCATGCGCCCATCACGACGTTGCGGCCCGAATTGCCTGCGGTAATCGACGCGATAGTGAACAAGGCGCTGCAAAAAGATCCTGCACAGCGCTACCAGAATGGCGCTGACTTTGCCCGTGACATACGGGCTGCCGCGTTACAGATCGGCCAATAGAGGGCGCTCACAAAATGAGTTACAAGGGAAAGCTGAACTTCGTCGGGCTCACGGACAAGGGCATGGTGCGTCCCAACAACGAGGACGCAATCGGCACCAACCTGGAAACCGGGCTCGTGATCGTGGCCGATGGCATGGGCGGTTACAAGGCAGGCGAAGTCGCGAGCGGCATTGCGGTACAAACCATCACCGAGTTTGTAACCAACGGTCTCAAGGACACTCGCAAACGAAGCGGTAACAGCGAAAGCGGCTACAGTCACGAAAGCGTGCTGCTGCGCAACGCGGTTCTCAAAGCCAACGACATCATTCACCAGACTGCGCAGAGTCAGCCGCAATGCGAAGGCATGGGCACGACCGTGGTGGCCTGCCTGTTCTACAACAACCGGATTTCGATCGCGCATGTCGGCGATTCAAGGCTGTACCGCATCCGCCACGGCCAGTTCGAGCAGGTCACCGTTGACCATTCCCTGCTGCAGGAACTGGTATCCCGGGGGTTTTACACCCCGGAAGAGGCCCGCAAGTCGCTGAACAAGAATCTGGTCACCCGGGCGCTCGGGATCGAACCTACGGTACAGGTGGACATTCAGGAAGATGTTGTGCTGCTGGACGATACCTACCTGCTGTGTTCGGACGGCCTCCACGACATGGTCGAGGACCCGGACATCCACTTAACCATCAAGACATTTAGTGCTAACCTTGAAACGGCAGCCCAGCAACTGATAAAGCTGGCAAACGATAACGGCGGCCGGGATAACGTTTCAGTGGTTCTGGCAAGGCCTCTGAAGTCGTTTGAGGCCCAGAAAGGTTTCTTTGATCGCTTGACGGAATGGTGGTTTTCATCATGACATCCGGGGCGAAACCATCCCATCCGACAGGAAACGAGTTGCATAAAGAGGCACATCCATGGGCAAGCTGATTCTATCGCTGGACGGTCAGGAAATCGCGCAATACGAACTCGATAAAGAGCGGTACACAATCGGCCGCCTTGCCGATAACGACATTCACGTAGACAACATGGCGGTCAGCGGACATCACGCGCTGATACTCAATATTCTCAAGGATTCATTCCTCGAGGACCTCAACAGCACCAACGGCACCTATGTCAATGGCAAGCTGGTAAAGAAGCACGCGCTGCAGGATGGCGACATCATCACTATCGGCCGTCACCAGATCAAATACCTGAGCGGTCAGGCAAAAGCCGAAGGCGACGCGGACGAATTCGAGAAGACCATGATCATCCGGCCTGGCGCCAAAGCCCAGGGCGGCGCACCGAGCATGGACAGCGTCAACAAGGCGATTTCCGGCGGCGGCGCCGCACCGATTGCAGAGGCGGCGAAAGGCGCTGCCCTGCCGCGCGCCAAATTGCAGGTTTTGTCAGGCGCATTTGCCGGCAAGGAACTGGAACTCAACAAGGCGCTGACAACGCTGGGGCGCCCCGGCGTGCAGGTGGCCGCCATCACCCGGCGCGCAGACGGATTCTTCATCGTTCACGTGGAAAGCGGCTCGGGACAGGGCTTCCCCACCGTTAACGGCAAGGACATCGGCGCACAGGCGCAGAAGCTCAATGACAACGATGTGATCGAGCTGGCGAGCGTCAAAATGGGCTTCTACTCAATGCCGAATTGAGCCGGTTGCGGCAAGCGCCGGCCTTATTGATCAGGCACCCGTCGCGGACGCGGCGGGTGTTTGTTTTTGCTGATCGACAATGCTGAATTTCACGCGCTGGGTCACACCGCACAGCAATTCATAGGGAATGGTGCCGGCGGCGCCTGCCACGCGTTCCACCGGTAAGGCCGGCCCCCAGAGTTCCACCCGATCGCCGACATGCGCATCGGGTACTGCGCGCAAATCCACGCCAATCATGTCCATGGAAACGCGTCCCGCCAGTGACGCCTCCGCGCCATTTACCAGCACCGGCGTTCCGTTCGGTGCATGACGCGGATAGCCGTCGCCGTAGCCGATTGCAGCGATACCGAGCGTCAGCGCTTCGGGTGCCACCCAGTTGCCGCCGTAGCCGACAGCTTCGCCTTTTTCAAGCTGACGGATCGCAATCAGTTCCGTTCCCATGGTCATCACCGGCTGCAAGCCTTCATCCTCGCCGCAGCGCTCCGGAAACGGCGAGACGCCGTACAGCAGAATTCCCGGACGCACCCAGTCGGCATGGCTGTCTGGCCAGGCGAGTATGCCGGCAGAATTCGCGATGCTGCGCTCGACATCGAGGCCCGCGGTTGCTTCGGCAAAGCGCTGCAATTGTTCGGTGGTACGCCGTGACGACGTATCGTCCGCGCACGCGAGATGTGTCATGAGTCGGACCGGCCCGCGCACTGCCCTGGAAGCGGACAGGCGCTGCCACGCGGCGCGGGCTTCACTGAGCGGGAAACCGAGCCGGTTCATGCCGCTGTCCACCTTGAGCCATACGCTCAAGGCATGTTCGAGATGGCTGGCTTCCACCTGCGCGAGTTGTCCGGGCTCATGCACCACAATCTCGCATCCGTTATGCGCAGCTCCGGCAAGTTCATCCGCACTGAACACGCCCTCAAGCAGTACCACAGGGTGCGCCAGACCGGCATGCCGTATCGCAAGCGCCTCATCGAGGCTGGCAACAGCAAACGAATCGGTTTCACTGAGTGCACGTACGACCGCGGCAATACCGTGACCGTAGGCGTTGGCTTTGACGACCGACATGATGCGCGACCGGGGCGCCGTTTCGCGTACCCGGCTCAGATTGTGACGCAGTGCGGGGAGGTTGATGACAGCTCCGGTTGCCCGGCTCACAGATAGCCCCCGGCGTCTTCCGAGATGTAATTCTCGAAGCGCGTGAAGCGGCCAAGAAATGTGGTGCGCACGGTATCAATCGGACCGTTGCGCTGCTTGCCGATAATGATTTCTGCCGTGCCTTTGTACGGACTGTCCTTGTCGTAGACTTCATCCCGGTAGATGAACACGATCAGGTCGGCGTCCTGTTCGATGGAGCCGGATTCACGCAGATCGGACATGATCGGCCGTTTGTCGTTTCGGGTTTCGAGACTGCGGTTCAGCTGCGACAACGCAATCACCGGGATGCCGAGTTCTTTCGCCAGCGACTTCAGGCTGCGGCAGATTTCCGAAATCTCGGTGGCGCGGTTTTCCCGGGTGCCCGGAACCTGCATCAGCTGCAGATAGTCCACCACGATCAACCCCAGGTGGTGTTCGCGCTTGAGGCGCCGCGCACGGGCGCGCAGTTCAGTCGGCGTCAAACCACCCGTGTCGTCAATGAACATCGGCGCCTTGGACATTATGGAGATGGCAGAACTGACCCGCTGCCAATCTTCCGGATCAAGACGGCCGGTGCGGATTTTCTGCTGATCAATCCGTCCCAGCGAGGAAATCAATCGCATCGCGAGTTGTTCACCGGACATTTCCATGCTGAACACGGCCGTCGGTACCGGACTCTCGGGCTTGCAGGCCGCATATTCGGCGATATTCATGGCAAACGCCGTTTTTCCCATTGAAGGACGGCCGGCGATGATAATCAGATCGCCGGGTTGCAGGCCGGTGGTCAGCTTGTCGAATTCGTCTATGCCGCTGGCCAGCCCTGTCACCGGGCTGTTGGCATGCATCAGGGCGTCGAGCCGATCCACGGTGCGTGAAAGCAGTTCGCTTACTTTCACAAAGCTGCGCTGCATGCGGCCGCCGCGTTCGGCGATATCGAACACCTGGCGCTCCGCAAAATCGAGCAATTCGGCCGTTTCCCTTCCGTCGGGCCGATAAGCAGCTTCGGCCAATTCACCACCGACACGAATCAATTGCCGCAACACGGAACGCTCACGCACGATGTCAGCGTAGGCACGTACGTTTTCGGCGGTCGGCGTATCGCGTGCCAGCGTCGCCAGATAGGCAAGGCCGCCGGCCTGCTCCAGCAGATTGCGAGCCTGCAGCCATTCGGCCAGCGTCACTGCATCAAACGGCGTGCTGTTGTCCGCCAGCTCAGTGATGGCCCGGAACAACAGGCGATGGTCCTGCCGGTAAAAATCCTCTTCGACTAGGCGATCGGCCACCTGCTCCCATCTGCCGTTATCGAGCATCAGCCCGCCCAGCACCGCCTGTTCCGCTTCCACGGAATGCGGGGGGACGCGCATGCCCTCGATGGCCGACGCGGCGGACGGATCAAGTGATTTGACGGCTCCGGGCATGCTGATTTGCTACTGACAGGTAAGAGAAGACTCTAAGCGAGGTTATCCGCAGCTGGCAAGCGACTTTTGAGGAAAGACTGTGGCCACTCAGCCAGGCCTTGAAAACAAAGGCGGGAGCCGAAGCTCCCGCACCTTGATCTGGTCAAAATCTGTCCAGCTTACTCTTCCGCTATGACCACGACGGTGACTTCGACGTTCACATCAGTGTGAAGGTGCAACTCGACCGTGTGCTCACCGGCAACGCGGATCGGGCCCTGCGGCATGCGCACTTCCTTGCGCTCCACTTTCAGGCCGGCGTTGGTAAAGGCTTCGGCGATGTCCACCGTGCCGATCGAGCCGAACAGCTTGCCTTCCTGACCGGCCTTGGCGTTGATGGTGACGCGCTTGCCTTCCAGCTCGGTCTTGCGGGCCTGGGCGCGGGTCAGCTGATCTGCGGCTTCCTTTTCGAGTTCGGCGCGGCGTTTTTCGAACTCCGCGACGTTCGCCGCGGTCGCAGCCTTGGCTTTGCCCTGCGGAATCAGGTAATTGCGGCCGTAACCCGGCTTAACCTTCACCTTGTCGCCGAGGTTGCCCAGGTTCTCAACTTTCTGCAGCAGAATGACTTCCATTGCTATACCTCCGGCCTCAGTGCTGATCGGTGTACGGCAGCAATGCCAGGAAGCGCGCGCGTTTTACGGCGAGCGAAAGCTGACGCTGGTAGTACGAACGTGTACCGGTAATGCGGCTCGGTACGATCTTGCCGGTTTCGGTGATGTAAGCCTTCAGTGTAGCGAGATCCTTGTAATCGATCTGCTCGACGTTCTCGGCCGTGAAACGGCAGAACTTGCGACGACGAAAGAAACGTGACATGTGTGTATCCTCAATTCGGTGCTGGTGTTATTCCGCTTCGGCGCGTGCTTCGTCCGTTGCGCGGTCGTCTTCGTCCGCATCGCGGTCGTCGCTGTCGAAACGCTCGGCGCGCTCTTCACGCTCTTCCTTTTCGTCCTTCGGCTTGATCAGCGGGGACGGTTCGGTGATGGCGCGGTCGCAGCGCATTACCATGTGGCGCAGCACGGCATCGTTGAAACGGAACGCTCCAATCAGCTCATCCAGCGTGGCCTGCCCGCACTCGATGTTCATGAGCACGTAGTGGGCCTTGTGCATTTTGGAAATGGGATACGCGAGCTGGCGGCGGCCCCAGTCTTCCAGGCGGTGGATATGGCCGCCTTCGGCCTCGATCATCGAGCGGTAACGCTCGGTCATGGCGGGGACCTGTTCACTCTGGTCAGGGTGGACCAGAAACACGACTTCGTAGTGTCTCAAGTTAAGCTCCTTATGGACTCACGGCCCCCCGTCATGGCGGTGGGGCAAGGCTTCCGGCACGTGGCTGGAAGGCCGCGCATTATGCCGGAAGCAGGGGACGTGCGCAAATAATGGCCGGTTCCGGAACCGGCCTGCCGCGCTCGAAGATTCAATCCCCCCCTCTGTGGGACTGGGGTCCAGCCCTGGTCAGGCGCCCTCCTCTTGGGCTTCGGTTACACCCTCTGCCTCACCGCCTCAAACAACGCGACACCGGTCGCCACGGACACATTCAGGCTTTCCGCGCCGCCCGCCATGGGAATCTTCGCCAGAAAATCGCATTCGGCTTTGGTGAGGCGGCGCAGACCGCTGCCTTCGGCACCCATGACGATGGCGAGCGGGCCTTTGAGGTCGAGTTCGTAGAGGGTTTGATCCGCCTCGCCGGCGAGGCCGACGAGCCAGATGTTACGTTCTTTCAGATCCCGCAGCGTGCGGGCGAGGTTGGTGACCTGAAAGAATGGAACTCGCTCCGCCGCACCGGCGGCAGCCTTGCGGGCAACCGGTGTGAGATCGGCGGCGCGATCGCGCGGGGCAATGACTGCATGTACGCCCGCGGCATCGGCGCTGCGCAGACACGCGCCGAGATTATGCGGGTCCGTGACACCATCGAGAACCAGCAGAAATGCAGGCCGGGACAAGCCGGCCAGCAACGCACCGAGATCATTCTCGTCACCGGTTTGGGCCGCACCTGCTTCGGCGATGACGCCCTGATGCCGGCCATGTCCGGCCATTTTGTCGAGCATGTCCCGCGGTACGCGTTTTACCGCGACATGCTGCTCGGCCGCGAGCGCCAGCACGCTATCCAGCCGCGCATCGTGGCGGCTGTCGAGAACCCACAGCGCCTGGACCGGACGCCCTTGTTCGAATAGTGCCTGCACGGCATGCAGGCCATACACCTGTTCGTTTTGATTCATCGCCGCCGTTTCGGTCTGTGTCGTGTCCTGGCTGTTTTTCGTGCTGCTTTACCGGGACGTGATACGTGAGAGTGGTTGACCAGTTCAAAATCGATCTTGCGCTCATCCAGGTTGACGCTCGCCACCCGCACGCTTACCGGATCGGTAAGCCGGTAAACCCGTCCGCTTCGCTCGCCAATCATGCGGTGTCCGGCCGGATCGTGCGTATAGTAATCGTTCGGCAAGGAGGTCACATGCACCAGCCCTTCGATAAACAGACCATTGAGCTGCACAAACACGCCGAACGGCGTCACGCCCGTAATAATGCCGTCGAATTCCTTGCCGATGTGGTCCTTCATGTAATCGGCCTTGAGCCAGGCGACCGCGTCGCGCGTCGCCTCGTCGGCACGGCGCTCGGTCATGGAGCAATGGTTGCCAAGGCTGTCCATCTGCATCGGTGAATAGATAAAGCTCTTGTGTGTGCCACCGCGCAGTACGTGCCGAATTGCCCGGTGCACTAGCAGGTCCGGATAACGCCGGATGGGGGACGTGAAATGCGCGTAGTACGGCAGCGCCAATCCGAAATGGCCGACATTGTGCGGACTGTACACGGCCTGCGCCAGCGATCGCAGCAGGACCATCTCGATAAGGCTTTTGTCGGGGCGTGCCATGACCTTGGCGAGCAGCTTCGCATAATGGATGGCCTCGGGTGCGTCGCCGCCGCCGAGTGACAACCCGACGGTGTGCAAAAACGCTCGCAGCTCGGTGAGTCTGTCCACATTCGGGCCCGCATGCACGCGGAACAGTGTGGGCATGTTGTGTTTGTGAAGAAATTTTGCCGCCTCAACATTTGCAGCAATCATGCACTCTTCGATCAGGCGATGAGCATCGTTGCGTACCAGCGGATCAATACGCAGAATCCGGCGATCATCGCCAAACACGATACGGGTTTCAGTGCTGTCAAACTCGATGGCGCCGCGCCGTGCCCGCGTTTTCGAAAGTACTCGATACAGTGCGTGAAGGTTTTCCAGATGCGGAACAACCGCCGAATACTGCTTGCGCAATCCGTTGTCGCGCTCTACCAGCATTGCCGCGACCTTGGTATAGGTGAGGCGCGCATGGGAACGCATTACGCCTTCGTGAAACCGTGTTCGCGTAACCTCACCGTCATGGCTGATGCGCATCTCGCAGGCGAGACACAGCCGGTCCACATCAGGATTGATGGAACACAATCCGTTCGACAAGCCTTCCGGCAACATCGGTATCACGCGATCGGGGAAATACACCGATGTGCCCCGGTTGCGCGCTTCGAGATCCAGCGCGGTACCGGGATGCACGTAGTGAGAGACGTCGGCGATGGCCACGATCAGCCGGAATCCGCCGCGCACCGGTTCGCAGAACACGGCGTCGTCGAAATCGCGTGCATCCTCGCCGTCGATCGTGACCAGCGGCGTGTCGCGTAGATCCAGCCGGTCGCGCTTCGCGTCTGCAGGCACTTCTGCGTCGAAGCCGCGCATATCGGTCAGGACATCCGCCGGCCACTGATGAGGGAGCCCGTGCGCATGAATTGCCAGTTCGACCTCCATGCCCGGCGCGTGCCGCTCGCCCAGAATTCGCGTGACGCGGCCGATCGCTTCGGTCTCCTTGTCAGGCTGCCGTGTCAGTTCCACAACCACCATCTGCCCGCGTTGCGCGTTACCGCGTTCGTGGCCGGGCACCAGGACACGGTGCGGAATCCGCGGATTGTCGGGAATCAGGAAACAGATGCCGTGCTCTTCCATAAAGCGGCCGGCAAGTTCATGCGTGTTGCGTTCGAGGACGTCAACCAGCGAACCTTCCGGGCGGCCACGCGAGTCCACCCCCTGCACGCGGACCACGGCGCGATCGCCGTGAATCAGGGAGCGCATCTGGCGCGGCGGCAGGAACACGTCGTCACCGCCTTCATCCGGTTTCAGAAACCCGAAACCGTCACGATGTCCGATCACAGTGCCGGCGACCAGTGCCAGGCGGCGAACGACGCAGTATTCACCGCGGCGGTTCTGAACCAGTTGACCGTCGCGGAGCATTGCGCCGAGACGCCGGCTCAACGCTTCAATGTCGGTCGTGCTTCGCAGGCGCAAACCATCCGCGAGTTCCTCAAACAGCAACGGACGGTCCATGTGCTCGCACCAGTCGAGAATGGCCTCCCGGCTCGGAATCGGCCGCTCATACTTGCGGGCCTCGCGCTCGGCGAACGGGTCCTTGACGGCCGTTTTGGTGGAACGTTTTCTGGACCTGGCTGGTTTTCGGGTCATGGCAATCCTTGATGTTTGGGCGACATTGACACAACCGGACGGTGCCGGTAAAGTGCCGCCCTCCCGCGGCCGGTGAATTTCAACAGACCCGGCCTCATGCCCAGGTGGCGGAATTGGTAGACGCACTAGTTTCAGGTACTAGCGGGTAACACCGTGGAGGTTCGAGTCCTCTCCTGGGCACCACTTGATCAGTCGTTTAACTGTATTTGCACCGAACCATCCATGGTATGAACGCCAGGGTGAACTCACCCGCCTGCTCCATTCAATTTGCCAGTCTGATCTGTTCCAACTCGTCCCAGCGCTGATACAGCCGGTCAACCGCCTGCCGGGCGGTTTCAAGTTCGGCATGCAATTCCTGAAGACGTGCGACATCACTCCTGATTGACGGATCGTGAAGCTGCGCTTCTATCCGGCTGGCTTCCTGTTCGGCTTTTTCGATCTTCTTTTCAATGCGCCCCAATTCCTTCTGTTCTTCATAGCTGATGCGCGGCGTCGCATTCGTCGCCGGTTTGACCTTCTCCGGTGCAGCTTCGACATTCATCGCCGGCTGACGCCGCAACCACTGATCGTAATCGGCGTAAGGAACCACTTCGCCGGCCTCGTTCAGATACAACAGGCCGTCACTCAGTCTGTTCATGAGGAATCGATCATGGGTAATAAGCACGACCGCACCGGGAAAGTCGCTGAGGCTGTCCTCCAGAATTTCCAGCGTGGGTATATCGAGATCATTGGTCGGCTCGTCGAGTAACAGCACGTCCGCCGGTCTGAGCATCAGGCGTGCGAGCAAAACGCGCGCCTGTTCGCCGCCGGATAGTCGCGCGACGGGCAGCGCCAGTTTTTCGGGCTGAAACAGAAAACGCCGGGCCCAGGACGCCACATGCATACTCTGTCCGCGAAACACGACGCTTTCTCCCGTTGGCGCCAACGCTGATTTCAGTGATTGATGCTGATCGAGTTGCTCGCGTTGCTGATCGAAGCTGACAATCCGCAGATCATCGGCAAACACCACAGCGCCGGCATCAGGCTGAATTTCACCTTTCAGCATCTGTATCAGGCTGCTCTTCCCGCTGCCATTCCGTCCAAGAATGCCAATACAGGTTCCCGGCGTAAGCGTCAGGGACAAACGCTGAAACAGCAGTTTTTCGCCGCGACTGAGCGTCGCCTCCCTGACCTCGATCAGTTTGCGGGTCTTGCGGCCACTGGCGTCAAATTCGATCTGTGCGGCGCGACCACCCGCATTGCGCGTCCTGATTGCCGCCACGTCGCGCTGCAGCTGCAGCGCGCTTTCGATGCGCGACTGCGCCTTGGTAGTGCGCGCCTTGGGGCCGCGTTGCAGCCAGTCGAGCTCCCGTCGCAGCTTGTTGGAGAGCGACTGCTCCTGCTGAACCTGCTGCTCGAGGCTCTCGGCTTTGCGCTGCAGGAATGTCGCGTAGTCACCGGCTACGGCCAGATAGCCGCTCTGATAACGTTTATCCAGCTCGACGATGCGGTTAGTAACATTCTGGAGCAGATGACGGTCGTGACTGACCAGCACGAATGCGAACGGCGCGTTTTTCAGCTTCGATTCGAGCCATAGAATTCCTTCGAGATCGAGGTGGTTGGTCGGTTCGTCCAGCAGCAGCAGATCGGGTAACTGTGCCAGCGCACACGCGATGGCCAGTCGCTTGCGCCATCCGCCTGACAGCGCAGCGACTTGCTGATCCGTCCGGCTGAACCCCGTTTCCTCCAGGAGATCGCGAATGGCATCCAGGCCCTGATCGCGCAGGACGCCGGGCAATGCCGCTCGCAGCGTCTCGCCGACGGTTGCGCCAGGGGAAAACCGGTCGGACTGCGGCAGATACACCAGATTGACGCCGCCGGTACGCACCACCTGCCCGGTGTCAGCGGGCTCGACGTCGGCAAGCAATTTCAGGAACGTGGATTTTCCTGAACCGTTCGGACCGACCAGCCCGAGCCGTTCGCCGGCGTGTATGCTCAGCGTGATGTCGCCGAACAGCCGGTTGAGCCCGTAGGCCTTGCCAACCGACTGGCAACTTGCCAGCTGACGAAGTGCCATCACTGCTACCCGCGTGTCGTGCTGCCCAGGCGCATGCGGTCAGGACGCATCAGTCCAGCGGATGACGCAGAATGATGGTTTGCGAGCGATCCGGCCCCGTCGAGATGATATCGAGCGGCACACCCACCAGCTCTTCGATCTTCTTGAGGTAAGCACGCGCGTTTTCCGGCAACTCGTCGTAGCGGGTGATGCCGATGGTCGAGCTCTTCCAGCCCGGCATGTCAATGTACACCGGTTCCGATTCGGCAAAGCCTTCTGCGCCAACCGGCGGCGCCATGGTGACTTCGCCTTGCGGCGTCCGGTAACTGACGCAGATTCGGATGGTGTCGAGCCCATCCAGCACGTCGAGCTTGGTAATGCAGAGCCCGGACACCGAATTATTGAATACCGAGCGACGCAACGAGACCGCGTCGAACCAGCCGCAGCGGCGTGGACGCCCGGTGACCGAGCCGAATTCATGGCCGCGGCGCGCCAGGTGTTCACCCATTTCGTCAAACAACTCGGTCGGCATCGGACCTTCGCCGACACGCGTCGTGTACGCCTTGACAATACCAAGCACATAATCGAAGTAACGCAAACCGACACCGGTGCCAGTTGCAGCACCGCCGGAGGTGGTATTTGACGAGGTCACGTACGGGTAGGTACCGTGATCCACATCGAGCAACGCGCCCTGCGCGCCCTCGAACATGACGTTCTTTCCTCTGCGATGCAATTCTTCGAGTACCGCGGTGACATCAATCACCATAGGCTGCAGTTGCGGTGCCAAGGCCAGGTACTCTTCCAGGGTCTTCTGAAACGGTACGGTTTCAGTGTTGAAATAGTGTTTGAGGACAAAATTGTGATAGTCGAGCACTTCGCCGAGTTTTGCGGCAAACCGCTCGCGGTGAAACAGATCCGCAAGGCGCAATGCCCGGCGCGCAACCTTGTCTTCATAGGCAGGGCCGATCCCGCGCCCCGTGGTCCCGATCTTGCCGGCACCTTTGGCCAGTTCGCGGGCTTTGTCCAACGCAACATGCGAGGGCAGTATCAATGGGCACGCGGGACTGATGCGCAAGCGTTCGCGTGCCGGCACGCCTTTGGCTTCCAGCATCGCGATTTCCTCGAATAGCGCCGTGGGAGAGAGCACCACGCCATTACCTATCAGGCACTGCACGTTCTCACGCAGGATGCCGGATGGAATCAGTTTGAGAATCGTCTTCTCGCCGTTGATTACCAGCGTATGACCGGCATTGTGCCCGCCCTGAAACCGAGTGACCGCTGCTACGCGGTCAGTCAGAAGATCGACGATTTTGCCCTTCCCCTCATCGCCCCATTGAGTGCCGATGATGACGACATACTTGCCCATGTTGTTTCACACCTTGTGCGCACCGATGGCGCGTTTGAATGACAAAATAAGTAACGGTAACCGGGGGTACAGCGCGCGCTTCAAAACGCGCCGCGGGCCAGATAAAGCAGAGCCAGCCCGACGATCATGCTCACGAATCCCGCAATTCTCAGCACGCGATCTTCAGCGTGACATACGGCGGCAAGGGTTCGCTTGAACCCCCTTGGATTCATGAACGGCAACACGCCTTCAACGACGAGCATCAATCCCAACGCAGTCAAGAATGCAATGAGCATCCGGCTGCCCTCCCAAGTCAATCAAGAAAACCGGTGCGGTTCCACGCCGGTCATTTTCCGGCGCCGCTTCCGAAATACTTCAGCAACGGGCTGTCCTGTCCCAGCACGATGACGTTGCTTCCGTTCTGCATGATACGGCGGTACGCCTGCAATCCAAGGTAGAAGCGGAAAAACGCGGGATCCTGCCGCGCCGCCCGCGCATATATTTGCGCCGCGTCGGCATCCGCCGCGCCGCGGAGTTTCTGCGCCTGAATCTGGCCCTGCGCCAGAATGGCGGCACGCTGCTGATCGGCATCCGCCTTGATCCTGTCGGCCGCCGCCAGACCTTCCGCACGAATCTTCGCGGCCTGCGCTGATTGGGCCGATCGCATGCGCGTATACACGATATCCTCTGCGGTATTCGTCAGTTGCAGCGCGGTCACCTTCACGCTGTGCACGTCCATTCCCGAGCCACTCAGCTGTTGATTCAGCGCCGGCACCAGGTCGTTCAGCACCTTGTTCTGCAACTGCGCGATCGCGTCATCGAAACTGTGTGCCGCAAAGCGCTGTTTCAGCAGCGGCAGGATCGCCTGATTTATATAGTACGCGCCCTGACTTTCATCGCAGCCCGGTGCTTTGGCACAGAACTGCGCGGCATTCCTGATCCGCCACAACAGCATGTAGCCCAGCTCCACGGGCTGTCCGTCGCCGGCCGCCACTTTCTCCAGGCCGCCATTCTCGCGCTGCCCGTCCAGCACGATCCAGCCGCTGTCGAGATACGCGGGGCGGTCCGTGAAGGGCAGCTTGAAATGCGCCCCCGGTGCAAGGTCGGTCTCAACCAGACGTTGGAAACGCAGCACCGCGCCGGTCTGACCCTGCGGCACCACGAGAATGCACTGGCTGCCGACCAGCAGCAAAATGATGACGATCAGCAGACTGGCGAGGGTTCGGTGATTCATGACCGCCCTCCAGACTTGCCGTTGCCGGCCGCTGACGGTTTCGCCGAGCGCTGCGCTGCCTTGTCACCGCCGGTATCGTTCCCGATGCTATCGCCTGATGCAGCAGGAGAAAACTGCACCGTCACGTTGCCGCTCTTTGCATCAACAACAACCTTGTTGACCTTGCCGAGAACGTCCTGCATGGTTTGCAGATAAAGCTGATCGCGGGTCAATGCGGGCTCCGCCCGGTATGCGTTCAGAATTTCATTGAAACGCGCCACATCGGCTTGCGCCTCCGATCGGCGCGTTATCTTGTAGGCGTTCGCTTCCGTGACATCCGCATCGCTGCTACCCTGAGCCTCGGCCACGACTCGATTGGCATACACACGCGCGTTATCCTGCGCCTGCTGCGCATCCTGTTTCGCCTTGCGTACATCGGCATAGGCCGATTCCACTTCCTGCGGAACATCCACGCGCTGGAAGGCGAGCCGGGTTACCGCAATGCCGGTATCATTCTCCCGCAATGCGCTCTGCAGAAGATCGTGCGCTTCCGCTTCCGCCTGATCGCTGCCGTTGTCGAGCATGTCTGCAAGGTTGCCGTGCGCCACCGCAGTACGCACCGCGTTGTCCACCAGCCCGTCGAACAAGGTTTTCGATCCCGTTTCATCCGCGCCCGGCGCCGCCACCTTGAATAGATAGTCGTGCAGGTTGGAAATCTGGTAATGCACTTGCACGGTAACGCTGACAATGCTGCCATCGCGGGTAACCAGCTGGTTGTACAGATGCGTGTAATCGCGGCCCTGATCGACACCGTTAACGGTCAGCTGCACGCCCACCGGCCACGGCAGATGCCAGTGCAATCCCGGCGGCACGACCGGCCCTGCGCGGCCAAATACCAGAACAATACTGCGATCGCCCGCGCCAACGGTGTAGAAACCGGACGCCAGCCAGGCAATGATCAGCAGCGGCAGGATCCACAACACGCTGACAGGATGCATGCCCTTGCGCCCGGGACGCTTGCCGCCGAACAGCATGCCCAGGCGCCGTTGCAGGTTTTTTACGAGACGCTCCAGATCGGGCGAATTTCCACCGCTGTCCCAGGGATCCTTGTTGTTCTTGCCGGGTTCGTTCCAGACCATGCCCCACTCCGCTTTCAGGCGCCAAGTAATACCGGATTCAGACCTTCACGATGACACAACCGCTGATACTCCACTCGAGGCAGTTCCACCTGCAACAGAAAACTTCCGTCCTGGGCAAGCTTTTCCTCCCGGACTGCCCCGGCGCCGAAGAATGCAGCGCGCGCCCTGGCCTGCGCCGGAGAGAGCGTCAACCAGCCGTGCACATTATCGCTGTACAGCAGCCCGCCAATCGCATCGCGCAACAGATCAAGCCCCGCTCCGCTTGATGCCGACGCCCATACCCGGCGTGGTTTGCCGTCCGGACCGTACTCTATCGCCGGCGCCTGGCCGGTGGCGTCAATCTTGTTGAACACTTCCAGCTGGGGAATCTTCTGTGCACCGATCTCTTCCAGCACTGTGTTGACCGTTTCAATGTAGACGTCGCGTTGCGGATCGCTGGCATCCACGACATGCAGCAGCAACGCTGCCTGTTCGGTTTCCAGCAACGTGGAACGGAATGCCGCCACCAGATCATGCGGTAACTCGCGAATGAACCCGACCGTATCGGCCAGCACCGCCGTGCGGCCTTCGTCAAATTGCAGGCGCCGCAAGGTGGTATCGAGCGTTGCAAACAACTGGTTCGCCGCGAAAACCTCGGCACCGGTCAGCGCATTGAACAGCGTTGATTTTCCGGCATTGGTATATCCGACCACCGACACCGTCGGCATATCGTTGCGCAAACGCGTGCGGCGCCCCTGCTCGCGCTGTTCACGCACACGCTCCAGACGTTTGACGAGTTGCTGAATCCGTTTTCCGATCAGACGACGATCCAGTTCCAGCTGCGTTTCGCCCGGTCCGCGCAATCCGATGCTGCCGCCGCGCTGACGTTCAAGGTGAGTCCATCCGCGTACCAGACGCGTTGCCAGGTGGCGGTGCTGCGCGAGTTCCACCTGCAACTTGCCTTCAAAACTGCGCGCACGCTGGGCAAAAATATCGAGAATCAGACCGGTACGGTCGAGCACCCGGCACTGCAGAAATTTCTCCAGGTTGCGTTCCTGACTGGGTGATAGCTGATGATTGACCAGCACCAGATCGGCCTTGTGTTCCGCGACCAGCGCGCGCACTTCTTCAGCCTTGCCTTCGCCAATGAAAAAATGTGCTTCCGGCACGCGCCGGTTTCCGGTCACGACAGCGAGAACATCCGCGCCTGCTGCAACGGCAAGCCCGGTGAACTCCTCCAGTAATTCGCTTCCGGTAAGGGGGTCGAGATTCAGGTGAACCAGAACAGCGCGTTCGCCGCTCTTCGGACGTTCAAACAACGACGGACCTCATCATGACAGGATCAGGCCCCGCCTTCGCCCGCATCACCGCCGTCTTCCGCCGCCATGTTGACATGACGGCTCGGTACGACGGTGGAGATTGCGTGTTTGTAAACCATCTGGCTCACGCTGTTTTTGAGCAGGATGACAAATTGATCGAATGAATCAATCTGTCCCTGCAACTTGATTCCGTTGACCAGGTAAATCGAGACCGGCACTTTTTCCCGGCGCAGCGTGTTCAGGAACGGTTCCTGAAGGGACTGACCTTTGGCCATGACTCGTCTCCTTGTTGTTATCGTAACAATCGTTTTGGGCTCATCGGCAGCCCGTTATAGTGCGTCATACGGCGCCAATTGTATCACAGCGCCCCGGATCGCCCGGCGCGTTACAGCCTTTCCGCCAGCACCCGGACGACCTGGTCGAGCAGCGCCGGAGCGTCGCTGTCATGCCATAAAACATCCGCCTCGGCCCGCAGCCGGGTCAACTGGCGCTTGGCAAACTGGCGGGTTGCCACAATGCCCCGCTCCACCGCCGCATCCAGGCTACCCCCGTGATCCAGAAACTCCAGCAGTTGACGGTAACCCACCGAGCGCATGGAAGGGTGCTGGGGGGTCAACGCCGGGTTCCGGCTCAGGTGTCGGACCTCCTCCAGAAATCCGGCGTCCATCATCGCGTGAAAGCGCGCCGCAATCCGGTCATGCAGAAGTTTGCGGTCCGGCGGACTCAAGCCAAGTTTGATCAGCCGATACGGAATCTTTTCGACCGCGCCGACACGCTGTAGTTCCGACAGCGATTTCCCGGATATGTCATACACTTCCAAAGCGCGCTGGATACGTTGCGGATCGTTGGGGTGAATGCGTGCAGCCGCATCCGGATCCACTTTGGCCAGCTCCCTGTGCAGCGCCCCCCAACCTACACGCGCCGCACGCGCGTCAAGTTCCCTGCGGCGTTGCAAATCCGCCGGAGGCAAATCGGCAATGCCGCGCTGCAATACATGGAAATAAAGCATGGTTCCGCCGGCCAGGAGCGGAATGCGGCCTGCCGCGGTGATCTCCTGCATGTGCTTTAGTGCATCGCGCCGGAATTCGCCTGCGGAATAGTTTTCGACCGGATCGCAGATATCAATCAATCGATGCGGAGCCACTTCAAGAACGTCCGGACCCGGCTTGGCCGTACCGATATCCATGCCGCGATAGATCATTGCCGAATCGACGCTGATGATGTCGCAGGGAAAACGCTTGACCAACTCGACGGCGAGCGCGGTTTTTCCGGTCGCCGTGGGTCCCATCAACAATATTGCCGGCGGCAGCATGTTACCTGCCCCGCAAAAACAGCTTGTCGAGCTCCCGCATGCTGAGACGCGTCCACGTCGGCCGGCCGTGATTGCACTGATCGGCGCGCGGCGTGCGTTCCATTTCGCGCAGCAATGCATTCATCTCCGCAAGCGTCAGGTCGCGGTGTGCGCGCACCGATGCGTGGCAGGCGCGCGTTGCCATAACGTGATCCAGCGTTTCCGCAAGACGCCGGCTGCTTCCCTGCACGGCAATATCCGCGAGCACATCGCGCAGCAATTGGGCATGATCCTCGTCCTTGAGCAGCGCGGG
>DASSOA010000029.1:0-40293 GCA_035701115.1 Gammaproteobacteria bacterium | reverse complement strand
AAGCGCAGTTCCAGCCGCAATGCGTCCATGACGCCGGGCGCCGCGAAATCCGTCAGCTTTTCGTTCAGGCCGTCGTTGCCGGTTTCCAGACCACGCAGGGCCTTCTGCAGCGACTCCTGGAACGTGCGCCCGATGGCCATGACTTCGCCGACCGATTTCATCTGCGTGGTCAGCCGCGGTTCGGCCTGCGGAAATTTCTCGAACGTGAAGCGCGGCACTTTGGTGACGACGTAATCAATGGTCGGCTCGAACGATGCCGGTGTCGCACCGCCGGTGATTTCATTCTTCAGTTCATCCAGCGTGTAACCGACGGCAAGTTTGGCAGCGACCTTGGCGATCGGAAATCCGGTCGCTTTCGATGCCAGCGCCGACGAACGCGACACGCGCGGGTTCATCTCGATGATCAGCATCCGCCCGTTCGCCGGATTGATCGCAAACTGCACGTTGGAACCGCCGGTCTCCACGCCGACTTTGCGCAATACCGCCAGCGAGGCGTCGCGCATGATCTGATATTCCTTGTCGGTGAGCGTCTGCGCCGGCGCGACAGTGATGGAATCGCCGGTGTGAACGCCCATCGGATCGAGGTTTTCAATCGCGCAGACGATGATGCAGTTGTCGTTGCGATCGCGCACGACCTCCATCTCGAATTCCTTCCAGCCCAGCACCGATTCCTCGATCAGCAATTCGTTGGTGGGCGAAAGATCCAGGCCCAGCTCGCAGATCTCGATGAATTCTTCGCGGTTGTAGGCAATGCCGCCGCCGGAGCCACCGAGCGTGAACGACGGCCGGATGATGGTGGGAAAGCCGATTTCCGCCTGCACGGCGAGTGCCTCGTCCATGTTGTGGGCGAGGCCCGCGCGCGGCGAATCCAGTCCGATTTCGGCCATGGCGCGCCGGAACAGATCGCGATCTTCCGCCATGTCGATGGCTTCACGCGATGCACCGATCATCTCGACGCCGAATTTCTCCAGCACACCTTCGCGCACCAGGTCGAGCGCGCAGTTGAGTGCCGTCTGTCCGCCCATGGTGGGCAGCAGGGCGTCCGGTCGTTCCTTCTCGATGATTTCCGAGAGTGCGCGCCAGTGAATCGGTTCGATGTAAACCGCGTCGGCGGTTTCCGGGTCGGTCATGATGGTCGCGGGATTCGAATTCACCAGCACCACGCGATAACCTTCCTGGCGCAGTGCCTTGCAGGCCTGCGCGCCGGAATAATCAAACTCACAGGCCTGACCGATAACGATGGGACCGGCGCCGATGATCAGAATGGACTGGATGTCGGTTCTTTTTGGCATGACTCTGGTTCCGCAACGGTACTGCTGTATTGATTCCCGGCACGCGGCCGTGAAAATGCGCGACGCCTTGCCGGCGCCGCTGTCTGGTAAAACCAGTTCATCGTGGTTAACTTGCCGCGGCAGCGGATGTCGAACGCACACTGCGCGCCTGCATGGCGCGCACGAAGCGCTCGAACAAGGGTTTCACGTCGTGTGGGCCCGGGCTGGCTTCCGGATGCCCCTGGAAACTGAACGCTTCGCAATCGGTACGCTCCATCCCCTGCAGCGTGCCATCGAACAGCGATTTGTGCGTAGCGCGCAAATTGGCGGGCAATGTTGCCTCATCCACTGCAAACCCGTGGTTCTGGCTGGAAATCATCACGCGTCCGGTATCGAGATCAATCACCGGATGATTGGCGCCATGATGGCCGAATTTCATCTTGACGGTTTTCGCCCCGCTTGCCAGCCCCAGCAGCTGATGGCCGAGACAGATACCGAACATCGGAATACCCGAATCGAGCAGGGCGCGGATCGCATCTATCGCATAGTCGCATGGTTCCGGATCGCCGGGACCGTTCGACAGGAACACGCCGTCGGGATTGAGCGCCAGTGCGTCCTCGGCGCTGGTTGTCGCCGGTACCACGGTCACGCGGCAACCATGATCTACAAGAATACGCAGGATGTTGCGTTTGACGCCGTAGTCGTAGGCGACCACGTGCAGCGCACCGTCAGGCTTCGCCGGCGCGGAATTGGATTCCAGAATCCAGGTGCCTTCCTTCCATTCATAACGCTGCGGCGTGGTCACCACCCGGGCCAGATCCATGCCCTTGAGTCCCGGGAACGCCCGCGCCTGTTTCAGCGCTTCCGTTTCATCAACGGTTCCCGCCATGATGCAGCCGTTCTGCGCGCCTTTCTGCCGCAGCAGCCGGGTCAGCTTGCGGGTGTCAATGCCGGCAATCGCAACGACGCCTTCGCGTTTCAGGTATTCGTCCAGGGTGCCTTCAGAGCGCCAGTTGCTGGCCAGCAGCGGCAGGTCGCGGATGATCAGGCCAGCCGCCATGATTTTCGCAGATTCGCGATCCGAAGCGTTGATGCCGGTATTGCCGATGTGCGGATAAGTCAGCGTGACCAGCTGACGGGAATAGGACGGATCGGTAAGAATTTCCTGGTAGCCGGTCATGGCGGTGTTGAACACCACCTCGCCCACCGTGCTTCCGGAAGCACCAATAGCAATACCCCGGAAAATCGTACCGTCCTCAAGAGCCAGGATGGCCGGATGATCCAAGGGCAGCTCCTCCTCGTGCGCGCTGCGTCCGTCCGGCCGGAATGGCCCCGACGGACGGTGGTCAAATTCATGAAATTTTAACGGAAAGCATACGGTGGCGTCCACGCCCCCGGCGGATCTTCACACCGATGGCAGCCCCAGCACGTCCGCCATCGTGTATCGGCCTGCCGGTTTGCCGGCCAACCAGCGGGCCGCAGCCAGTGCGCCGTTGGCAAATGTGGCGCGGCTGTTCGCCCGATGTGTCAACTCAAGACGCTCGCCGGCACCGGCCAGCAACACGGTGTGCTCGCCGACAATCTCGCCGGCCCGTATCGAAGTAAATCCGATGCTGCCGGTCTCGCGCACCGCCGGTTTTCCGGCGCGATCGTACACGGCATGATCGGCCAGCGTCACCCCGCGCCCGGCTGCCACGGCTTCGCCGAGTGCAAGTGCGGTACCCGACGGTGCATCTTTCTTGTGCCGATGATGTGTTTCGATAATTTCCACGTCGAACGCATCGCCCAGTGCCGCACTTGCGGTCCGCACCAGTTGCAGCAACAGATTCACACCGGGACTCATATTGGCCGCAGTCAGCACGGCAATCTTCCGGCTCGCCGCTTCAATCCGCCGTTGCAGGGCGGCATCGAGTCCGGTCACGCCGATCACGACCGGTTTGCCGGCCGCAACGCATCGTTCGAGTGCCGCGGCCGTGGCCTCGGGCGTGGCGAAATCAATCAACACGTCGCAATGCGTCAATGCACCTTCGAGATCGGCGCTGTAATTCAGGTCTCGGTCCGCAAGCTGGTTCAGCAATGCACTGTCCGGTTGCACCAATGCGGCGCCGATGCTGACACCCGGAAACTCATGCGCCGATTCAATGATCGCGCGCCCCATGCGGCCGGCAGCGCCGAGCAATGCAATGCGCACGCTGTGCGCGCCGGCGCTCAAGAACCCACCCGTTCGAAGAAGCGTTTCACACCCTCGAGCCAGGATCCTTCACGCGGCGAATGTCTGGTCGCGTGTTCGCGAAGCGAGGCATCCAGTTGTTTCAGCAGGTCCTTCTGCTCGCGCGTGAGATTGACCGGCGTTTCGATCTCGATCCGGCACAACAGATCGCCGGTCGCGCCGCCACGCACCGGTTTGACGCCCTTGCCACGCAGGCGGAACACCTTGCCGGTTTGCGTTTCCGCCGGAATCTTCAGCGTCACGCGTCCGTTGAGTGTCGGCACATCGATTTCGCCGCCCAGTACCGCGGTTGCAAACGGTAACGGAATATCGCACGCCAGATCGGCGCCGTCGCGCTGAAAGATCGGATGCGGCCGCACGTTGATTTCGACGTACAGATCGCCGGGCGGCCCGCCTTGCGGGCCCGCTTCACCTTCGCCTGCCAGGCGAATGCGGTCACCGTTGTCCACGCCCGCCGGGACTTTCACGGACAGCGTCTTGCGCTCTTCGATGCGGCCCTGACCATGGCACGTGTTGCATGGGTCGGCAATCACGGTACCGTTGCCGTGACAGCGGGGACAGGTCTGCTGAATCGAAAAGAAACCCTGTTGCATGCGAACCTGACCCTGCCCACCGCAGGTGGGACAGGTACTGGGTTTGCTGCCCTGTTTGGCACCGCTGCCTTCGCAGACATCGCAGCGCACCAGTGTCGGCACCTGGATCGTAACCGTGTCGCCGAACACGGCCTGCTCCAGATCGAGCACCAGGTCGTAACGCAGGTCCGCGCCGCGATAGACCCGCTGACCGCGGCCACCGCGCCGTCCGCCGCCTCCGAAAATATCGCCGAACATGTCGCCGAATATTTCGCTGAACGCGTCGGCGGCTCCGCCGCCGAATCCGCCGGGACCGGCATGCGCACCGCCCTGTACGCCGGCGTGGCCGAACCGGTCATAGGCGGCGCGTTTGTCGCTGTCGCTCAGTACTTCGTAGGCTTCCTTGGCTTCCTTGAAATGATGCTCGGCGTCCTTGTTATCCGGATTGCGGTCCGGATGATATTTCATGGCGAGGCGGCGGTAGGCTTTCTTGATCTCGGCCTCGTCCGCGTCCTTCTTGACACCCAGTACTTCGTAATAATCGCGCTGCGCCATGACCGTGTATCTTGGTTACTAGAGTTGTTTTAAACACGCGCGCGGGGAGCTTGTGCCGCCACAAGCTCCCCGCCGCAACCACAGACTCCAGTCGTGGTTACTTCTTGTCGTCCTTCACTTCCTCGAATTCAGCATCGACGACGTCATCCTTGCCCTTTCCGTCGCCCGCCGGTGCTTCGCCGCCGGCCTTCGCCTGCTCGCCCTGAGCAGCATACAGACGTTCGGCAAGCTTGCCCGAGACCTCCGCCAGTTTCTGGGTCTTGGTCTCGATAACCGACTTGTCTTCCTTCTTGATCACGTCGCGCAGATCGCTGATCGCGGATTCCACCGCCGCGCGCTCTTCGCTGGAGACCTTGTCGCCAAGCTCCTTCAGACTCTTTTCCGCCGCATGAATCAGATTGTCCGCCTGATTGCGGGCCTGCACCAGTTCGCGCAGTTTGCGGTCTTCCTCGGCATGTGCTTCGGCGTCCTTCACCATGCGCTGAATTTCGTCGTCGCTCAGACCCGACGATGCCTTGATGGTGATCTTCTGCTCCTTGTTGGTCGCCTTGTCCTTGGCCGACACGTTCAGGATACCGTTGGCATCGATGTCGAACGTGACTTCGATCTGCGGCATGCCACGCGGTGCCGGAGGAATATCGGTGAGATCGAAACGGCCCAGCGACTTGTTGGCACTTGCCATTTCGCGTTCACCCTGCAGTACATGCACCGTTACTGCACCCTGGTTGTCTTCCGCGGTTGAGAACACCTGCGAGGCCTTGGTCGGGATCGTGGTGTTCTTTTCGATCAGTTTGGTCATCACGCCGCCCAGCGTTTCGATACCCAGCGACAGCGGCGTCACGTCGAGCAGCAGCACGTCCTTGACGTCGCCCTTGAGCACGCCGGCCTGCACCGCGGCGCCGACTGCAACTGCTTCGTCCGGGTTCACGTCCTTGCGCGGCTCCTTGCCGAAAAAGTCCTTCACGGTTTCCTGCACTTTGGGCATGCGGGTCTGGCCGCCGACCAGAATCACGGCATCCACTTCGCTGACCGACAGGCCCGCGTCTTTCAACGCGATCTTGCACGGCTCAACGGTGCGCTTGATCAGGTCTTCGACCAGCGCTTCGAGTTTGGCGCGGGTCAGTTTGATATTGAGATGTTTCGGACCGGAGGCATCCGCCGTAATGTACGGCAGGTTGATTTCGGTCTGCTGCGAAGACGACAACTCGATCTTGGCCTTCTCCGCGGATTCCTTCAGGCGCTGCATGGCCAGCGGATCGTTGCGCACGTCCACGCCCTGTTCCTTGCGGAATTCCTCGGCGATGTAGTCAATGATGCGCTTGTCGAAGTCTTCACCGCCCAGGAAGGTGTCGCCGTTGGTGGACAACACCTCGAACTGGTGCTCGCCGTCCACTTCGGCAATTTCGATGATGGAAATATCGAAGGTGCCGCCGCCCAGGTCATACACCGCGATCTTGTGATCGCCGCGGTCCTTGTCGAGACCGTAAGCCAGCGCAGCCGCAGTCGGCTCGTTGATGATGCGCTTGACGTCGAGTCCGGCGATCTTGCCGGCATCCTTGGTGGCCTGGCGCTGGGAATCGTTGAAATAGGCCGGCACGGTGATCACCGCTTC
Organism: Gammaproteobacteria bacterium; assembly: GCA_035701115.1. GTDB lineage: Bacteria > Pseudomonadota > Gammaproteobacteria > Natronospirales > REEB76 > DASSKW01. The sequence goes on along the minus strand of DASSOA010000029.1, from coordinate 34,053 downwards.
GGTGACCGGCTCGCCGAGATAATCTTCGGCCGTCTTTTTCATCTTCTGCAGCACGCGCGCGGAAATTTCCGGCGGCGCCATCTTCTTGCCGTTGACTTCGACCCATGCGTCGCCGTTGTCGGCCTTGACGATGCTGTAGGGCACCATGCCGACGTCCTTCTGCACCACGTCGTCGGTGAACTTGCGACCGATCAGTCGCTTCACGGCATACAGGGTGTTCCTGGGATTGGTGACCGCCTGGCGCTTGGCAGACTGGCCCACCACCACTTCGTTGTCCTTGGTGAAGGCAACGATCGATGGCGTGGTGCGATCGCCTTCGCTGTTCTCGATTACCCGCGGCTTGCCACCTTCCATGATGGCCACACAGGAGTTGGTGGTGCCGAGGTCAATGCCGATGATCTTGCCCATGGTTCAATGTCTCCGAAAAGGTTGAAAATTCTGGTTATTCCGATAAATAGGGCCTGTCGCCGCGCTTTCAAGCGCCCGCGGTCGCGGCTTTTGCCACCAGCACCCGCGCCGGCCGCAGCAACCGTCCGTTCAACTGATAGCCCTTCTGCACCGTACTCAATACGGCGCCCGGCTCTACCTCGGCGCTCTCCTGCATGGCCATCGCCTCGTGCAGGTCGGGATTGAATGCCTCACCCTTGGCCGGGTTCACTTCGCTGACACCGGCACGTTCCAGCACCGAGCCCAGCAGCCTCAGCGTCATCTCCATGCCTTCCTTCAAGGCATCGCTATTCCCCTGGCGGGCGGCCGAAAGTCCCAATTCCAGGCTGTCTTTCACCGGCAGCAGGTCGCCAAGGAAGCGTTCGAGTGCGAACTTGTGCGCATTCTCGAGGTCGCGCTGGGCGCGCTTGCGCAGGTTGTCGAGCTCGGCGGCGAGCCGCAGATAGTTCTCCCAGTTCTCCGCTGCCTTCTGTTCGGCGGCGGTCAGCGCGCTCTGCAAGGTCGCCACCGGATCGGCGGCGGACCCAGCCTGGGCATCGTTGTGCTCGTGCTGTGCCGACTGTTCCGGCTCGCTGGCCCTTGCCGCCTGTTCCTCACTCATCCTCGCCTCCAGGTTGGTTGACCGGCGCCGCGCGCCGGATAAAACGAAAGCCCGGTCCACCCGAGGTGGACACACGTGTTTCAAAATCTGGGGTTCATTTGCGCGGATTCAAGGCGGCCGTGAGCAGGCGCGCCGTCATGTCCACGATCGGAATCACACGTTCGTAGGCCATGCGGGTGGGGCCGATGACGCCCAGCACCCCCACTACCTGATCATCCACTTTATAAGGGGCGGTCACCACGCTGCATTCGTCCAGCACCTGGTAACCGGATTCCTCGCCGATGAAAATCTGCACGCCGTCCGCGGCAATGCATTTGTCCAGGAGTTGCAGGATATCGCGCTTGCGGTTGAAGGCATCGAACAGACGGCGCAGTTTCTCGACATCCGAAAGTTCCGCCCATTCCATCAGGTTGGTTTCGCCAGCCATCACGTAACTGCGGTTCTCATCCCGGCCGCGCACGTCGAATACCTTTTCGGCCATCTGGATTGCGGCCAGCATCAGGTTGTTCATGTTCTCGCGCGTGCGGTGCATTTCCCTGAGCAGCTCTTCCCGAACCGTATTGATATCCTTGCCTGCAAAGTGCGTGTTCAGGTAGTTGCTGATCTGCTGCAACTCGGACGCTTCGTAATTGCGGTCCAGATTCAGCATCCGGTTCTGCACTTCGCCGTCGTTTACCACCAGGATGACCAGCACCCGCTTTTCAGACAGCCGCACGAATTCGATATGGCGCCAGGAAACATGTTCGCGCTTCGGCAGCGTGACCACGCCGGTCATGTGGGTGATCGCCGACAGCATGCCCGACGCACTCGTCAGCAGGGTCTGCGGATTGGTCTCGGTTTCCTCGATGGCCAGTTGCTGGCGCAGCAGTCGGACTTCCTGTTGCTCGAGCGGTTTTACCGTGAGCAGGGTGTCGACGAAAAAACGGTAGCCTTTGACCGTGGGTACCCGGCCGGCGGACGTGTGCGGTGAAACGACAAAGCCCAGGTCCTCGAGATCCGCCATCACATTGCGAATGCTGGCCGGACTCAGATCCATCCCGGAATCACGCGACAGCGTGCGCGAACCGACCGGTTCGCCCTCGCGGATGTAGCGCTCTACCAGCAGCTTGAGCAGCTGCTGGGCACGTTCGGAAAGGCCACTGTCGATCATCTGGAATTCACACGTGAATTTCGGGTTCCGGTAACCCTGGACATGATGCTCGTTTGGCACTCCGGAAGCCAGAGTGCCAAAAGCAAAATTAGCAATCAGCCCCAAGGGTGTCAAGGACTTAGCCCCTATAATGTAGGCCCTTTCCGCCACGCATCAGGATTCTGCAGCGCATGTCGCAGCTCTTTCCCACGGTCGGCATCCTCGGGCGCGAGCACGACCCCGCAGTGACACGCACCCTTGCAACCCTGGCGGGCCATTTGCAGGAAGGCGGCGCCCGTGTGCTGGTGGACGCCAGCCTCACCGCGCCGCAGGGCACCGAACCGCTGCCCCGCGAAACGGTGTGTCAGCGGGCCGACCTCATCATGGTCGTGGGCGGTGACGGCACCATGCTCAAAGCGGCGTACTCCATCGCCTCGCGGCCGGTTCCGCTGGTCGGCATCAATCTCGGCCGGCTGGGGTTTCTGGCCGATATCTCACCGGACACCATGGCTGACGAAGTCGCGGCCATCCTGCGTGGCGATTACGAGGAAGAAGCGCGCCTGCTGCTGGATGCCAGCCTGATCAGAGGCACATCCACCCTGCCCTGTGCGCCCGCGCTCAACGATGTCGTGGTGCAGAAAGCGGACGGCGGACGCCTGATCGAATTCGAAACCCACGTGAACGGGAAATTTGTATGCGCGCATCGCGCCGACGGAATCATCATCGCCACGCCGACCGGATCAACCGCGTATGCGCTCTCGGGCGGCGGCTCCATTCTGCATCCCGCGCTCGACGCGGTGACGCTGGTACCGATTTGTCCCCATGCTCTCGGCGACCGGCCGATTGTGGTCAACGGCAACAGCAGCGTCGAAATCGTTTTGAGCAGCACCCACGGAGGTCGCGCCCAAGTGACCTGCGACGGCCAGCACAGCCAGCCCATGGAAATCGGCGACCGGGTGCGCGTACAGCGCGCCGCACACAGCGTCCGCTTTATCCATCCACGCAGCTACGATTACTATAAAATCCTGCGCACCAAACTCCATTGGGGCCAGAATGCCCGCACACCGCGCGAGGATTGAACGCACCGCATGCTGACGCACATCGCAATCCGCGATTTCGCCATCATCGACGCACTGGAACTGGATCTCGGCACCGGCATGAGCGTGCTGACCGGTGAAACCGGCGCGGGCAAATCCATTCTGGTTGATGCGCTCGGCATGGTACTGGGCGACCGTGCCGACGCGGGCGTGGTGCGGCAGGGCGCGGAGCGCGCCGACATCACCGCCGAATTCGACCTCCGCGATGTGCCGGACACCGCCGCCTGGCTTGAGGAACACGAGCTCAGTGCAGACGGCGAATGCATCCTGCGCCGCATCATCGGCGCCGACGGCCGCTCACGCGGACAGATCAACGGCCGCAGCGTGCCGCTGCAGCAGCTCAAGGAACTCGGCGAACAGCTGGTGGACATTCACGGTCAGCACGAACACCAGTCGCTGTTGCGCCGCGACACTCAAATGCGGCTGCTGGACGGTTACGGACAGCACGATGCGCTGTTGAGCGATACCGCCCGCCTGTTCCGTGAATGGAAATCCGCGCACGAACAACTCGAGCGCCTGCGCAACGCGGCATCGGATCGCGATGCGCGGATCGAGATGTTGCGTTATCAGGTCAACGAACTCGAAGCGCTCAAGCTCGAGCCCGATGAAGTCACGGCGCTCGATGAAGAACATCAGCGGCTTGCCAACGGCGGCCGGCTTGCCGATGGCGCGCAAAGCGCGCTCGCCGCCCTGTACGAAAATGAAGACGGCTCGGCATACCAGCTGGTGGCACATTCCGCGCGCGAACTGGAAAAGCTGGCGGCACTGGATTCACGTCTTGGCGGCGTCATGGAAATCCTCACGGCCGCGGAAGCTCAGTTGAGCGAAGCAGGCGACGTTCTGCGCCGCTATCTGGCCGACATGGACATGGATCCGCAGCGCCTGCAGTGGGTCGAGGATCGCCTCGGGATATTGCACGAACTCGCGCGCAAGCATCATGTCGAACCACAGGCGCTGCTGCCTCACCTGCAATCGTTGAGCGACGAACTGCAGCAACTGGAACGCGCCGAAATCACCCTGCAGGAACTCGACGAACGCGTGCGCGTGCTGCACGAAGCCTGCCGCAAGGCAGCGACATCCCTGCATGCGCAGCGCATCAAGACCGCCACCGATCTGGGACGCAAAGTCACGGCCGTGATGCAGGAACTCGGCATGCCCGGCGGCAAATTCGCGGTTGAAGTCAATGCCTTCGAGCCCGAGCGTTTTACGGCGACCGGGATGGACAGCGTCGAATTCATGGTCACCGCCAACAAAGGGCAACCGCTCAAGCCGCTTGCCAAAGTCGCATCCGGCGGCGAACTGTCGCGGATCTCGCTCGCTATCCAGGTGATTGCGGCACAGGCGACCGCCATTCCTTCGATGGTGTTCGACGAAGTGGATGCGGGTATTGGCGGCGGCGTCGCGGAAATTGTCGGCCGCCGTCTGCGCGCACTCGGCGAACGCCGTCAGGTGCTGTGCGTCACGCATCTGCCGCAGGTCGCCTCGCAGGCGCATCAGCATCTGCGCGTCAGCAAGGAAATGCAAACCAAAACCACGCTCACGCGCATTGACGTGCTCGATCGCAAATTGCAGGTCGAGGAACTGGCGCGGATGCTGGGTGGAATCGAAATCACGGAAACCACGCGCAAACACGCGCGTGAAATGCTGGCGCGCGCCGGTCAGGAAACCTGAAACGCTGCCGGGTTACCTGTCTATCGTCTTGCGGCAGTTCGGGCAGATGCCGTAAAGATAAAGCGAGTGATCGGTGATTTCGTAGCCTTTCGCGGATGCGATCTGCTTCTGGCGCTTCTCGATTTCCTGATCCACGAATTCATCCACCCGGCCGCACTTGACGCACACGATGTGATCGTGGTGGGTACCCTGATTGAGCTCGAACACCGAGTGACCGCCCTCGAAATGATGCCGCGTCACCAGACCGGCACTTTCGAACTGGGTCAGCACCCGGTACACCGTGGCCAGGCCAATATCGTCCCCGGATTCGAGCAGCGCCTTGTACATGTCCTCCGCGCTCATGTGACGGGGATTGCTGCGCTCAAGAATCTCCAGAATCTTGACCCTCGGCAGGGTCACTTTCAGGCCGGCGTTGCGAAGGTCCTGGTTTTCCACGGCGCGCGCACTTCTCGGAACAGCGGGTATTCGGTTATTATCGCCTACCCGCCCCGCAACGCAACCCGGATACTCATGCGCTTCCTCAAGAAACTCGCCCTGCTGCTGCCGCTCGTACTGCTGGCCTGCGCCTACCGCCCCGACATCAAGCAGGGGAATTTCATCACCGACGACATGATCGCCAAACTCAAGCCGGGCATGACGCAGACCCAGGTCGAGTACGTCATGGGACCGGCCATGGTCCGCGACCCTTTCCATCCGGACCGCTGGGACTACATGTTTTACGACGATCTGGAAGACGGACAAGTGCTGAAAAAGCACGTAGTCGTGATATTCAAGGATGGCAAGGTCGTCAGTGTCGAAAAGGTGCCGGTCAACGATCGGGGTGGCTGACCGCTGCTTTAGTCGCGTTTGCTGCCGCCCATCGTCTTGCCGGCCTTCGCGAGTTCGCGCCGAGCCTGCTTCGGGTCGCGTGCGAGCGGCCGGTAGATTTCAACCCGATCGTCCGCTTTCAGCGTTTCGTTGAGTGATGCCAGCCGGCCGAAGATGCCCACGCGCCGTTGCGTCAAATCAATATCCGGAAACTGCTGCAAGAGACCCGACCGGGTAATCGCATCCTGTACCGTCGCGCCACGCTCCAGCGCGACCGTTACCACCACCTGCCGGTCAGGCAATGCGTATACCACTTCAACGTGAATGGGCTCAGCCATTGCCATACAGGTTCGCCGCACGGCGGATGAACGCGTCCACCAGTGAATTGGTGATTTCGTGGAAGACCGGCCCCGCCATCATGTCCAGCAGCGCGCCGGCGAACTCGAATTCCATGTCGAGCGTCACCTTGGATCCATCCGGCCCCAGATCCACGAACTGCCAGCGGCCTTCAAGATGCCGGAATGGTCCGTGTTCAAGCGTCATGGTGATGCTACGACCGGGTTCAAGGGTGTTGTGCGTCGTGAATGTCTTGTGCAATCCGCCGCGTGAGAGGTCAAGGGTTGCCTGCATCTCGCGCTCGGTCTGCGACACCACACGTGCACCGCGGCACCAGGGCAGAAACTCCGGGTAACGCTCGATGTCGTTGACCAGTTCGTACATCTGCTCCGCCGGATACGGTACCAGCGCGCTCTTGTTCACTTTGCGCATGCATCTCTCCCGAACTGCGCGGTAACCCGGTCCTTGAACACGAAGCCGCGATTTTGAGCCATCCGCCTTCCCGGTACAACGGCGCGCGAGCGCGGAACCTGCTCACGCTATAATGCCGCATGAACAAGAAAGACGATAACAAGGCCGCGCCTGCCACCATCGCCCTCAACAAACGGGCGCGCCACGAATACTTCATCGAAGAACGGATCGAAGCCGGCATTGCGCTCGAAGGCTGGGAAGTCAAAAGCCTGCGCGCCTCCAAGGCCCAGATCACCGAAAGCTACGTCGTCATCAAGAACGGCGAAGCCTGGCTGCTCGGCGCGCACGTCACACCCTTGCCGACCGCCTCCACCCACATCCACCCCGACCCGACTCGCACCCGCAAGCTGCTGCTGAACCGCGGCGAACTCGACCGGCTGATCGGCGCCGTCGAACGCAAAGGCTATACCCTCATCCCGCTGGCGCTGTACTGGAAACGCGGCCGCGCCAAACTCGAAGTCGGCCTCGCCAAGGGCAAGAAACTGCACGACAAGCGCGCCACCGAAAAAGACCGCGACTGGCAGCGCCAGAAAGACCGCCTGGTGCGGCACGGCTGAAAATCAACGTTCAATAACCGGCTTGATTCCTTAGCCGGTCACCCCATTTACCTATAGAATAGTCACGTCACTGTGGGGGCGACTTGGTCTCGACGTGGGTCGCGAAACCTGAAGTGCATGCCGAGGTGCAGGATTCCTCGTAAAACTGTCTTGCAAAAACGCTTAGCTGCGAACGATAGCAACTACGCCCTAGCCGCCTAATCCCGGCTAGCCTCTGACTGGAGCCGTGCTTGTGCGTCCAGAGTTTCCTCGGAAACGTTTCAGAGGTCGTGCTCACAAGATCGTGGTCAGGTGCATCCGGCGCCGGACTGCTAAAAAATACCGGACTCGCCGTCGGTTTTCCCTGCCCGTCGGGTAGCCGCCAGTTAAATCAAAGACGTGTGCTACGCATGTAGAGCTGAGGGCGGAGGGCTTGCGGACGCGGGTTCGATCAACCTGGGTCGCCTTTGCCCGCGAGGGCAAAGTGAAAACGGAGCTCACATCGGTGAACCCTTCGCCGTCGCAAGACGGCATGGCAACGCCGAGGGGTAGGAAGAAGGCGAACTTCAGGCCTGCCCTGTAGAGACTCATAGATCCGCTGACATCATTCGACTGAGCGGACACTAGGATTCGGTTGCAAGACCGGATAACACGCTCCGCATCCTGCTTGCAGGATGAAGGCATAGTCCAGCCCGTTTCGAAAGAAATGGATCAGCTGTCCCGCCGCCTCCACCAAATCAAGCCGCCGGTATTTGCCGGCGGCTTTTTATTTGCGAATGTAATTTGCAAGATGTTCGGCTGCCTTCGTCAGCCCAACGGCCCTCTGTAGTCACGGCTACCGTTCATAAGGCGACTCCGCCAGCACCGGCGTGATCGTAACCACATAAACGCGCCGTCCTGCGCCACCAACTCTCCTCATCCGGCGGGTTACGCTTCGCTAACCCGCCCTGCATTTATCGGAATGTTTTCAGCCGCAACCAACCCTCTTGGGCTGATTTACACGTCACCCCGGATATTCACGTCGGGGCTTGGCCGGCCACTCAATCTCGACTTTTCGCTGCTTCATGACGCAGTCCCGCAAGTAGACATTCATCAGGTTCTGATAGGGCACACCGGATTCGGCCGCCATTCCCTTGAAATAGACAATGACGTCCTCGGAAAGCCGTATCGAAACCGGCTTCTTGAGTTTTGCCGCATAGGGGTTCTTGGGGGATTTCATTTTAGACAGGTCGTAGGCAGTCTTCATCGCATTCACCGTTCGTACTCTGCTCATTGCCTGTTCACGACTGATTGTTCTTGGTTATCAATCGGTTAAACAGGATACCTGAGATCATCAAGAACCATTGACAGCCCAAAAATCTTGCCTATACTTCACCTATAAGTTAATTACCCTATCGGTTTATTACAAATGCCCACCGATCACCTCAGCGCCACGTTCGCTGCCCTCGCCGACCCGACTCGGCGGGCCATCCTGGCCAGGCTGGCCTCGGGAGAGACCACGGTCTCGGAGCTGGCGGCGCCATTCGAGATCAGCGCCCCGGCCGTGACCAAGCACCTCAAGGTGCTGGAAAAGGCCGGCCTGATTACCCGCGGCCGCCACGCCCAGTGGCGGCCCTGCAAGCTGGCGGCCAAGCCGCTGCAGGACGTGGCCGACTGGGTGGAGCAATACCGCCGCTTCTGGGAACAGAAATTCGACCAGCTGGAAGACTATCTGCGCGAGCTGCAAGCGAAACCCAATACCGGCGACACGCATTCCTGACAAGGAGCTGATCATGCCAAGACTTAACACTATCGTCCCCTGCCTTTGGTTCGATAGGCAGGCCGAAGACGCCGCGAAATTTTACGTGGCGATTTTCAGGGATTCGCGCATAACCCGGATCAATCACTTCAGCGAAACCGGTCACGAGATTCATGGCCAGCCCGCGGGCCTGGTGCTGACCGTGAACTTCGAACTGAATGGCCAGCCGTTTACCGCGCTCAACGGCGGGCCGCAGTTCAAATTCAATGAAGCAGTTTCGCTGCAGGTCATGTGCAGCAGCCAGCACGAAATCGATTATTACTGGGAAAAACTCTCGGCGGGTGGCGACACCGCCGCCCAGCAATGCGGCTGGCTCAAGGATAAATTCGGATTGTCGTGGCAGATCGTGCCGGAACAGCTGGCGGAATTGCTGAGCGATGCGCGCTCGGATGGCTGTCAGCGCGCGATGTCTGCCATGCTGAACATGAAGAAACTGGACATCAACGCATTGCAACGTGCCTATGCAGGAGAAACCTGATGAATGCCGCCAGCCGAGATTCCAACCCGAATGAATTTGTCATCAGCCGCGTGTTCGCTGCACCGCGCGAACTGGTCTGGAAAGCATGGACCGAACCTGAGAGGCTGATGCAATGGTTCGGCCCCAAAGGTGTCACCATGCCCAAATGCGACATGGATTTCCGACCCGGCGGCATGTTTCATTACTGCATGCTGACGCCGGACGGACACGAGATGTGGGGCAAGTGGATATTCCGCGAGATCGAGGCGCCGGCACGGCTGATGCTGATCAGCTCGTTCTCGGACGCCAACGGCGGTATCACCCGCCATCCGCTGAATCCGCAGTGGCCGCTGGAAACGCTTTCGACGACCACGTTCGAACCGCAGGGCAACAGAACGCTGCTCACCATTCGCTGGACTCCGCTCAATGCAACGGCGGACGAACAGGCAACATTCGCCCAATCGCACGCTTCGATGCAGCAAGGTTGGGGCGGCACGATGGAACAGCTGGAAAATTATCTGAAAACTGTCTGAATGGTCTCACTGCCGGATAGATGGAAGGAGCAGACGATGTCACATGCGCATGTACACCCCGATTCAAATCTGGAACGGGAAGTCCTCATCACGCGGGTATTTGATGCACCGCGTGAGCTGGTGTTCCGGGCCTGGACCGATACCAAACATCTCGCCCGCTGGTGGGGTCCGCGCGGCTTCACCAATCCGGTTTGCGAAGTGGATCTGCGTATCGGAGAAAAACTGCTCATTCACATGCGCGGGCCAGACGGCGTGGTGTATCCGATGTCCGGCACGTTTCAGGAAATTCTCCCACCGGAGCGGCTGGTCTTTCTCTCCACAGCCCTGGACCCGGATGGAGAACCGGTGCTGGAATCGCTGACCACCGTGACCTTTGCCAGACACAGTGGCAACCAGACGCTGCTCACGGTGCGGGCGCGCGCTACCGGTCTGAAACCTGTTGCGGCGCAGTATCTGGCGGGAATGCAGGAAGGCTGGACGCAGAGTATCGAACGACTCGGGGAATTCCTGAAGATCAGAAATTGATCTCGCCCATGCGGCCGCTTTGATAATCGCGTATCGCCTGGTGGATTTCCTGCTCGGTGTTCATAACAAACGGGCCGTAACGCACCACCGGCTCATTGAGCGGCACGCCGGCAAGCAGCAATAACCGCATGGACTGCTCCGCATCCGCGGGGACACCCAGTTTCGCGGCATCGCCATCGGCGTCGAAAATCACCATCTGATGTGCCGATGCTGTTCTGGCGTCGCTGCCGAAAGTGCCGGTGCCGGAAATCACAAAGGCAAACGCGTTGTAATGGGCCGGCAGGGGCTGCACGAGTTCGCCGCCCGGCTGCACGGTAACGTCCAGAAACGCAATCGGTGTCCGGGTATCGATCGCGGCCCGTTTGCCCAGCGATTCGCCCGCGATAATCTTGACTCTTATCCTGCCGTCGCTGCTTTCCGCAACCGGGATGCCTGCGCTCGGCACTTCCTGATAGCGCGGTTTCATCATCTTGTCGCGCTGCGGCAGATTGACCCAGATCTGGAACCCGTGCATGCGGCCGCCGGCCGCCCGGAATTTTTCTTCGGGCATTTCCGAATGCGCCACGCCGGCACCGGCCGTCATCCACTGCACATCGCCCGGTCCGATCGAGCCGGCGTGACCGTGCGAATCCTTGTGCTGCATCCTGCCTTCCAGCACGTAAGTTACGGTTTCGAAGCCGCGATGCGGATGATCCGGCGCGCCGACTGCCTCGCCGGGACCGTAATCCACCGGACCCATTTCATCCAGCAGCAGGAACGGGTCGAAATCCGTCAGCAAGTTGGTCGGAAACGGCCGATGCACGATAAATCCGCCGCCCTCACGGGTGCGGATGCTCGACAGAATTCGTTTGACGCTGCGGATGCTGGCGTTGGGAGCCTGTGTCTTGTCGTTCATGACGGGGTCCGGGCTAACATTTGAATTATTGTACGCCGGCTGTCAATGGCACTCTCAAACCGCCGGATCGTCGCGATGCCGGAGCAGGTTTGCGAGCAGCGGCAACGCAGCCAATTGCAGCAGCACGGCTGCGTACACCAGCCATCGCACGTGTACTGCGTACAGCGCACCCAGCAACACGCTGCCCAGCAACCAGGCGGCACCGAACATGGTGTCGAACAGGCCATAAGCGGTACCACGCAACTCCGCCGGCGTCAGTGTCGCGACGCCTGCACGCACCGTACTTTCCTGAACACCGAGTGCGAAGCCCCACAATGCAGCACCAATCCAGATCCATACCGGATGCACCGCGACAAACAGAAGCGGTATGGATGGCAACGTCAGCAATGGCAGCGAATAAAGCACTTTGAGCCCGTGACGATCGTAAAGATAGCCTGCCGCGATTGAACCAATCGCATCAGTCCCCATCGCAACGGCGAACAACACCGGGATCAGGGCAGGTGCGATCCGGTGCGTTATTTCGAGATGGAACGATACAAGAATGAAGTGCGCAAAACCGAGCACGCTGACCACGGCGAACGCCATGTAGCGGTAATAGTTCGCGTCAAAACGCTGAAACAGTTTGCCGCGCGGCGGCAGCACATCGGGTTCAATGGTGTGTGCGCGCCACAGGAACAACAGCGCCAGCAGCCCCGGAAACAGAAGCGCGGCGAACGCCAGACGATACTGTGTCGCGGGCAGATGAATTCCGAACCAAGCGGCCAGCGCGAGCACGCCGGCAACCAGCAGCGGGCCGCTCACCGCGCCCAGCTGATCGAGAAACTCATGCAATCCGAATGCATAACCATGCCCGAGTTCATGCCCTGCGTGCGACAGCAAGGCATCCTTGGCCGGATTGCGGATTCCCTTGCCGATGCGCTCCAGAAACACGAGTACTCCAGCCACCCATGCGAACGGCGCCAGCGCCAGTGCCGGAACCGCGAGCATATTGAGCGAGTACCCGGCGCCCATCGCGCGCCAGTTGCGGTGGGTTCGATCCACATAGCGGCCGGCAAGCAGCCGTATCGCATATCCGAAGAATTCCCCGAGACCCGCGACCAGGCCGGCAAAGATCGAACCCGCGCCGAGAACCGCGAGATAAGGGCCGATGATGCTGCGCGCCCCTTCGTACGTCATGTCTGCAAACAGACTGACGATTCCGATACTGATAACAAAACGCAAGGCGCGCTGGCGGTTGTTGATCATTTGCTTGTCGCCACTGTCATATTGGAAGGAAGCGGGACCAACTGCGGCTTAGTCGGTCCTATTCGTCAACGTGGCAGGTAATCGGCCAGGAAACAATATGCCGGGAGGGAACCAGGTCGCCTATTGCGGCGAGCGCAGCTGCCACCACGGATTCTTCGTCAAAAAATTCGACCACCAACGGTAAATGCGCGCTGATTCTCAGCAAATCTGCAGAACGCACCGTGCCACCGGCACCGAAGCCCGCGATGCCGCGAAACACCGTGACGCCATGCACGCGATGTTGATCGTGGAGAATGCTCATGATCTCGTTGATCAGCGAATGCCTCTTGCCTTGATCCGCTTCGCTCAGGTAAATCCGCACCATACGCATGTCTTTCGCCATCTCGATCCCTTCCCCTGTTCAGATATTCCGGGCGAGCCAGGCGCCCAGCAACACCGCAATCAGTCCGAGCACCACTGACAATCCAAGATACAGCAGCGCATAACCGGTTTCACGCTCCTCCAGCAGCAACAGCGATTCCATTGCAAAGGTTGAAAAGGTCGTGAACCCGCCCAGGCCGCCGGTCAGGACAGCGGCGCGCAGCGTCGGGCTCATGGACACCCGTTCCAGCGTCAGAAAAAACAGGAACCCCATGAGCAGGCAGCCGAGGATATTGACGAGCAGAGTGGCGAGAGGGAAATTCCGCCCATACACGTGCTGCACGAGTTGAGTCAGTCCGTAACGGGCGCAGCAGCCGGCCGCACCGCCCAACGCCACCGCCAGATACGTCCACATCGGATGCGTTCTCCTGCAAGTCTGTATTCGGAGTTGGGTAATTCAGACGGCCAGTATAACCGCTGCATGCAACCGCAGCCCCCATTGTGACACCGCAGTGTTGCAGGATGAGGACGGAATCCACCATAAAAAAAACCGCCCGGGTTCACCGGGCGGTCTTCGGTTCTGCAATCAGATTTCCTGAACTTCAGCTTTACCCACCCAGATTGAACACGATGGGTACCACGAAATGCAGGGTCTGGTTGGCCAGCTGTGGAGGCGGCGGCGGATAGTGCGCTCTCTCCACGGCATCCATGGCCGCACGATCCAGCGAACGCGTCTGGCTGGACCGGTCGATATGGACATTCGATACCTGACCGTTGTTGAAGTCGAATGACACCGTGACGGTTCCGGTCGCGCCCGACAAGACTGCTTCACGCGGGTAAACCTTTGCCGCGTCGATCGCAGCGTGCAACTGCGAGAAGTAGTCATTCCTGATCTGCGCCATGTCCACCTGCTGCGGCGGCTGCGGCTGCAGCGGCGGCTGCGGCGGCGGCGGCGGTACCGCGTTCGGCACCGGTACCGGTGACGGAATCGGCGGCACCTCATGCAGCGGCTGCTGATCCGGCGGTGGCGGGATCTTCGGCTGCGGCACTTTCGGCGGCGGTGGCGGCGGCGGTGGCGGATTCGGGGGAATCGTCACCAGCTTCGTTTGCTGGGGCGGTGGTGGCGGTATCGGATGCATCTCTTGATAGATGAGGATACCGGCGATACCCGCAATAATGAGTATCTCCAGCACGATCGCCACAGCGAACGACGTACCTTGTCGGGCCGTGAACAGACCCTCGGTGAAAACGTATTTTCTTTCCACTGTTGGGCCTATGAATTAATCGGTGTTTTTGGCAGCGATACCAATCTGGGTCACGCCGGCGCTTCGACATGCGTCCATGACAATCACGAGATCCTGCAGTGAAGCTTCCTTGGCGCCCGCAATAGTCACGTTGGCATGCGCAGGATCCTGACCGAGCAGGTAATTGGTAAGCTGGTCAGAAGTCATTTTCTGATCCTGAACCACGATTTCCCCATCGGCCAGAAGGCTGATGATGATCTTCGGACGCTCGATGGTCACGGCTGTGCTGCTTCGCGGCAGCTTGGACGCAATACCCGTGGCGGGAATCATGCGCAGCGTGATCATGACGAAGAAGACCAGCAGGAAGAACATGATGTCGATCATCGGAATGATCTCGATTCTTCCTTTCTTCGCTTCAAAAAAACCCTTCATTGCAACTGCCTGCCTTGACCGTTCGACACGGTCATTCTGAAGTTAACCAAGTCTTTACCGAATGCAACGAGGTCGCAGTTCAGGTAAGACGGTTGACGAGCATGACCTTGATGGCTTCCATCTGGTGGAGGATCAGGCGCACGCGATTGTTGAGGCCGTTGAAGAAAATCAGGCCGAGAATAGCGACGAACAGACCGGCCGCGGTTGCGATCAGCGCTTCCGCCACGCCACCCGTCACCTTGGTCGGCGCGGTATCGGCTGCACCCAGCACCTTGAAGGCCTCGAAGATACCGATAATGGTACCCAACAGACCCAGCAGCGGTCCGAGCGTCACGATGGTGTCGAGCATCCACAGGCCGCGGTCAACGCGGGGTGCCTGCAGCAGGATGGTTTCCTCGACCAGGTCGGCGAGCCTGACGGGATCCTTCACATCAGGATATTTCAGCGCCACTTCCAGCACCGCACCCTGCGGGTACTTGGCGGTACGGACAGCGAGGTCCATGAGCAGATCGCGATCCACATCTTCCATCTCAAGAATCGTGTGAGCGATCAGTTCACCCTGGCGCACAATCTTGGCGAGGTACCAGGTACGGTCCACGATGATGGTAAGCGCGACCAACAAGCAAAACACGATGACATACAGCAGGCCGCCGGAAACCGCGGCAATGTGAATTAACTCTTGAAAGCTCACTTGACTGTCTCCTGAGATACCGGAATTGGTATTCGGTGTTTATAAAATGCATACGGGCGCTGCACAGTACCAATCCCGTGCCCTAGCGCCCATTGCCAGCCACTCTCGTAGCGGGCCCCGTTTTTTACTCAATCTGGTTCACCAAGTCAATAAGACGCTGCCTGGCAACCACCCAGAAAAGGACTTGAATTCCCAGCAAAATCATGCCTGTATCCGCGCTGAGGCCCCTATTCTAGCGCCTTGGCGGGCCAATTGCCCATGTCGCAGAACTGCAAAACCGCCGGCTCGAAATCAGGAAAATATCGGAAAAACTTCACATATGCAGTGTCATTGAAAAATGTTGCGCAAAGACAACGGCAAGTTTGGCATTCAGTCACGGTCCGGCCCTGGACGTTTCGCATGGACCAAGGCCTTCCTCAACCTGAGGATCGCCCAGCCCGTGAGGCCGATACAGCCGACGAGCACCAGAATGCCGAGGTCGCGCGTCAGTTGCGCAGGATCGGCAAGCATGAACACCATGACCGTGGCGATTGAAAACGCTAGCGCAGCCTCCGCGCCCCACAACCAGTTGCGGCGCTTGATTTCGGCCCTCAAGGTAAAGCCCGCAACAATGGCCAGCGCGGTAAACAATGCGAGATTGCGCAGAAGTTCGCTCAACGGCAGACTGCCCTGAACCAGTGACTGATCCAGCGACGGATCCATCCGCATGGTCCAGCGAAACAGCATGATTACCACCAGTCCGCCCGCCAGCGCCGCGGAACAGGCAAAGATGACACCGTTGATGAACGTCAGGGGGCGCATGATTCACTACTCCTTCTGGAAAAAGGCAAAGCCAGATAGTATATAAAGGACTCGCGCGGTCCCGGCCTGCAAGTATGCCGGGTATCCGGCTCATACAACTCCGCACTGCCCGGTTCATTGCGGCTTCATATCCTCAGGATGCTTTCCACACAATGCGTCAAAAACTCCTGCTCGCGCTGATTGCCGTCAGCCTGTTCGTACTCGGCGTATCGGTTGCCGCCTCAACTTCCCGGGATCAGACACCGTCCGCCTCAAGCGCCGGCCGGCCGCTGCCCGCGATCAGTCCGCAACCACGCCAGACCCTTGTAGACCAGGCGATCGCCGGTCTGCTGACCCGCTATCACTACGGCCATGCCGCGCTCGACGACGCGCTGTCCGAGCAGATATTCAAGCACTACCTGGAAGACCTCGACCCGAGCCGCAGCTATTTCCTGCAGTCGGATGTCGACGGCTTCGCCAAGTACCGCGATCAGCTCGACGACGCCATCCGCAACGGCAACCTTCATCCGGCGTTCGATATCTATAACGTCTATCAGAAACGGGTCGCGCAGCGGATTGATTATGCGATTTCGCTGCTCAGCCACGAGCCGGATTTCAAGGTCAAGGAAAGTTACACCTTCGACCGGCGCAAGGCCCCCTGGGTTCAGAGCCCCGAAGCCATGAATACGCTGTGGCAGAAACGGGTGAAAAGCGACGCGCTTGGCCTGCTGCTGGCCGGCAAGACCTGGCAACAGACCGCCGACATCCTGCGCAAGCGCTATCGCAATTTCGAGCACCGGGCCCGTCAGGTCACGGACGAAGATGTCTTTGATCTGTTCATGAACTCCTATACGCGCTCACTGGATCCGCACACCGATTACTTCTCGCCGCCGCAGTCGCAGGAATTCCAGATCCAGATGAGCCTCAAGCTGCAGGGCATCGGAGCAGCGCTTGTCTCGGACGGCGAGTACACCAAGGTGGAACGGGTGCTGCCCGGCGGGCCGGCCGCGCACAGCAAGGAACTGCATCCGGATGACCGCATCACCGGCGTGGCGCAAGGCGACAAAGGTGACATGGTAGATGTGGTCGGCTGGCGACTCGACGATGTGGTGTCGCTCATCCGCGGCAATCCCGGCACTGTGGTCCGGCTGCAGATCCTGCCGGCGGGTGCCGCGCCGGGTTCGCCAGAAAGAATCATCAAACTTGTCCGTGACACCGTGAAACTGGAAGCGCAGGCCGCGCACCAGCATATCGTGACCGTCAAACAGGATCATCGCACCTACAGGATCGGCGTGGTGGTCATCCCCTCCTTCTACAGCGACTTCCAGGGTCGCATGGAAGGTGAAAAGAATTACGCCAGCACCACGCATGACGTGCGGCGACTGCTCCAGCAACTCAATGCCGCGCACGTGGATGGCGTCATTATCGACCTGCGCAATAACGGCGGCGGTTCCCTGCAGGAAGCGGATGATCTGACCGGGCTGTTCATTCCGCACGGCCCGATGGTTCAGATCCGTGATACCGATGGCAAGGTCGATGTCGAGGATGACGATCACAGCGGTGTGACCTATACCGGCCCCCTGGCAGTGCTGGTCAATCGCTTTACGGCGTCCGCTTCGGAAATTTTCGCCGCTGCGATTCAGGACTATCACCGCGGTGTGATCATTGGCAGCACGACCTATGGCAAAGGCACCGTGCAGACCCTGTTCGATCTCAACCGCATCATTCCGGGCGATGACGACGCGGGCCAGCTGAAGCTCACCGTAGAGAAGTTCTACCGGGTGAACGGCGCCAGCACCCAGCGCAAAGGCGTCACGCCCGACATCACACTACCCACGGCGATTGATCCGACCGAATTTGGCGAAGAAACCCAGGACAGCGCCCTGCCCTGGGATCAGATCGCCGCGACCGACTACACGCCGCTGCACCTGGGCATCGACAAGGCGCTGCCGGCGCTCATCAGGCTCCACGACGCCCGGATCGCGCATGACAAGGCCTGGGCGCTCTATCTGGACGAACTCAAGCTTTACAAACAGCAGCGCGACGAAAACGCGGTCTCCCTGGTCCTCAGCGAACGTGAAAAGCAACGTGCCGAACTCGACCGGCAGCGGCTCAAGATCGCGAATGGCTGGCGCGAGCTCAAGGGGCTGCCCCCGGCTGCGACCCTCGATGCTGCTCTGGATACGGACAAGGACAAGAAGCCCGGCAGCCACGCCACAGCGTCGCCGAATCCAGAGGATTCGGGCGGTGACACCGAGGACAACGGACTCGAACCCGATGTGCTGCTGAACGCGGCCGCCCATATCGTCAGCGACATGGACAGACTGGGCGTCGGACGTCTGCCCCGCGCCGCCGCCGCGCCGGACAACGCTGCTGCATCCGGGAATTGATGGCCGCACGTCACATTGAAAACAGGGCCACGGACGGCCCTGGCTTGATATCCGTTCTAAAAAACCTTCCTTTTCAGACAGTTAAGGTGGCAAACCCCGCCTGCTGCCTGGTGCCGTCTCGTTCCCTCTACGCCTGCGTGCCTCCCGTCTGACGCTATTGCAGTTTTCTTTTTTACTGTTATACTAAACTATAACAGTAAGGCGTAACCTTATGCGCCGGTTTTCGATACACGGGAGTCGACCATGAACCGCAACCTTGTTTCCTTGTTCCTTGCGAGCATCCTTTTGACCAGTCTGACCGCACTGGGCGGCTGCAGTGGCAAAGCCGCGGAGGCCAAGCAGGCGGCGGCCAAGGATGCCGCGCCCGCGATTCCGGTGGAAACCGCGCAGGTTGTCCGCGGCGACATGGCCGCCACCTACAGCGGTACCAGCACGCTGGAGGCGGCGGAGGAAGCCACCGTGGTCGCCAAGGTCGAAGGCACCATCGCGCACCTGTACGTCGAGGAAGGCGCCCAGGTACGCGCCGGCCAGCCGCTCGCCAAGCTCGACGACGCCAAGTTGCGCTTTGATTGCGAGCAGGCCCAGGCCAATTACGAGAAGAAGCAGCAGGAATTCGCCCGCAGCCAGACACTCTATGACCACCATCTGATCAGTCTGGATGCCTACGACAGCGTGAAATACGACCTGGCCGCGCTCAAGGCCAGCTACGACATCGCCAAATTCAACCTCGACAACACCGTGATCCGCGCGCCCATCACCGGCACCGTGGCCAAGCGGCTGGTCAAGGTCGGCAACACCCTGACTGCGAACCAGTCGGTGTTCCTGATCAGCAATTTCGATCCGCTGCTTGCCGTCTTGTACGTGCCGGAGAATGCACTGCCGGAACTGCACGCCGGCCAACCGGCAACACTCAGCGCTGACGCGGTACCGGGCAAGCGTTTCAACGGCCGCATCGCGCGCATCAGTCCGGTCGTCGATCCGCAGACGGGGACTTTCAAGGTTACCGTGGAACTGCGTCACATCGCCGGCGAACTGGCGCCGGGCATGTTCAGCCGTGTCCTGATTACCTACGACACTCATCGTCACACGCTCCTGATCCCGCGCACCGCGCTGGTCACCGAAGACGGCGAGTCCGCGGTCTACGTCGTCAAGGCGGGCGTGGCGCACCGGGTGTCAGTCAAGACAGGTTATTCGAACGGCACCGAGGTCGAGGTCGTCAGCGGTCTCGATCAGGGCGATGCCGTGGTCACGCTTGGACAAAACAGCCTGCGCGATGGTGCCAGCGTCGCCGTGATCAACGCACCGGCACCGGAAACCGTCGCTGCCAGCAGCAAACCGAATCCGCAGGTCTGAACGTACAGGGGACTCGTCATGAACAAGTATCTGATTGTCTTTTCCAGTGCCGTCTTCGCGACTGTGTTTGCCGCCAATGCCGCCATGGCGTCCGGTACCACCATCCATGCAAGCGAAGACGGCAACAACAGGGTGACAGTCATCAATTCGCACGATATCCACATCAAGAACGGTAACGTGATAATCAGCAGCGACCATGGGAACGAGGCCACAATTACCACTGATGGTGGTTTGGTAATAAATGGAAAATCCGTACCTGTCTCGGATCAGGACAGGATCAAACTCATGCAATACAACAGTACGGTCAAGGACATCGAAAACCGCGGCATCAAACTTGGCATGGATGCAACAGGTTTCGCGCTGGATGTGGTAGCGGACGTGATCGGCGATCTGCTGAGCGGTGAGAGCGAGGAAGAAATCGACAAACACGCCAACGCCCGCGCCCACCGGTTCAAACAGAAAGCGCTGCCAATCTGCGAGGACGTGCACACGCTGAAACAGATTCAGGACACGCTCAGCGCGGACATTCCGTCATTCAAGCCATTCGCCGTCATTGAAGGCAGGGATGCGGATGACTGCGAACACGATATCAAAACGAACGACTGAAGACACCGGAGTGCCCGCACGTGAACGCCCCCAAAATTCTCGGCATCGTCAAACTTGCAACTTCCCGGCGTGTGACCATCGGCATGGTGACGCTGGCCGTGCTGGTATTCGGTTTCGTCGCGCTGGCACGTCTGAAACTGAACCTCCTGCCGGAGCTTTCCTATCCCACGGTAACCGTGCGCACCGAACTGCCGGGTGCGGCGCCGGAAGAAGTCGAGAACCTGGTCACCAAACCCATTGAGGAAGCGGTCAGCGTCATCAAGAACGTGCGCCAGGTGCGCTCGGTGTCGCGGCCCGGCGAATCCGACGTCACACTCGAATTCACCTGGGGCACCAACATGGATTATGCCGGCGTGGACGTGCGCGAAAAGATCGACGCGCTGGAGCTTCCGGTGGAAGCCAAGCGTCCCGTGCTGCTGCGTTTCGATCCGTCGACGGAACCGGTCATGCGCTACGGCCTGATCGGCACGCCGGACGTCCTCAAGGACGCAAAAACGCCGGATGCCGAGATGCGCAAGCTCAAATACCTGCGTACCTATGCCGATCAGGACCTTACCAAGGCGCTTGAAGCGGTGGACGGCGTCGGTGCGGTGAAAGTCAGCGGCGGTCTGGAAGATGAAGTGGAAGTGCTGGTGGACCAGGGCAAGCTCGCCGAACTGCATCTGTCCATCGCCGACATCGCCGCCAAACTGCAGGCCGAAAACGTGAATCTGTCCGGCGGCCTGCTCGAACAGGGCAACCAGAAACTGCTGGTGCGCACGGTCAACGAATTCCGCAATGTCAGCGACATCGCCAACGCGGTAGTCGCCGTGCGTGACGGTCAACCGGTCTATCTGAAGGATGTCGCCACGGTCGAGCGTGGATTCAAGGAACGCAAGGCCATCACCCGCATCAACGGCAAGGAATCGGTGGAGCTGGACATTTACAAGGCAGGTGATGCCAACACCGTCGCCATGGCACGCGCCGTGGATCAGGCTGTCGCGCGCCTCACGCCTCACCTGCCGGCGGGGTTGAAACTGGTCAAAACCTACGACCAGTCGGTGTTCATCTCGGCAGCGATCGGCGATGTCATCAACGCCGCGATTATCGGCGGGTTGCTGGCGGCACTGGTTATTTTCTTCTTCCTGCGTAATCTCTGGGCCACGATCATCGTGAGCATCACCATTCCGGTGTCGGTAATCGCAACCTTCATCGCGATGTATGCCGGCCATATCACGCTCAACATGATGTCGCTGGGCGGCATTTCGCTCGCCATCGGCATGCTGGTGGACAGCTCGATCGTGGTGCTGGAAAACATTTCGCGGCACCGCGGCATGGGCAAGGCCACCGTTGCCGCGGTCGAGGAAGGCACCAGCGAGGTTGGCGGTGCGATCACCGCGTCGACGCTGACCACCATTGCGGTCTTCTTCCCGTTGGTGTTTGTCACCGGCATCGCCGGGCAGCTGTTCCGCGACCAGTCCCTGACCGTCACTTACTCGGTCGTCTTCTCGCTGCTCGCGGCGTTGACGCTGATTCCGATGCTGGCGGTACTGGGAGTCGCAAGCAGCAACACTTTGCACGTTGACGGCAAGGGGCCGAATCCGGCGCGAGCGGAACCTCGAAACCGGTTCACCCGCGCGCTGTATCTCATCCCGCGCGGCTGCGCCTGGTTGTTCAGCTTCATCAGCCGCTGGCTGGTAAAAGGCTTGCTGCTGACGTACCGCGTGTCGGGTCGCGCATTCGGCTGGCTGTTGAATCCGGTCATGAACGGCTTTCATGCCGGCTATGGCTACCTTGAGAACGGCTATCCGCGCTTGATCAAGTGGGCACTGACGCACAAGACGACCGTGATCGGCATTGCGCTTGCCTCTTTTGCGCTGGCGCTCGCGATTCTTCCGACCCTGGGCGTCGAGTTGATTCCGCAATTGTCACAGGGCGAATTCCAGGTACGCCTGACACTGCCACCCGGCACACCGCTCGTGCAAACGGACGTTGCCGTTCAGCGGGTACAGCAGGCAGCCGCAAAACTCCCGGGAATCGCGACCACCTATTCCGTCGCCGGCACCGGCGATCGCCTTGACGCAAACCCGGTTGACGCCGGAGAAAATGTCGGCACGGTCAACGTCGTATTGCACGACGGCGCCACTCGCGCGGACGAAAACCGCGCCATGAGTGAGCTACGCACGACCCTTTCACAGATTCCCGGTTTGAGCTACAAGTTCGAGCGACCCTCCCTGTTCACGCTTTCCACGCCGCTTGAAGTGGAAGTCGTGGGCTACAACCTGGCAACTCTGCAGCAGGTCAGTGACCGCATCGCACGATTGCTGGCAACGTCGTCGCGGCTGACCGACATCAAGAACTCGATGCAGGCCGGGCAACCGGAAATCCAGATACACATTGATCCGGCACGCGCCGCGCAATTGGGGATGACCACCAGCGATATCGCCAACGTGGTGGTCGCCAAGGTGCGCGGTGACGTCGCGACGCGCTACACCCTGCACGACCGCAAGATTGACGTGCTGGTTCGCAATCGCGCAGATCAGCGTGCCAATCTCGGCGACATTCGCAATCTGATCGTCAATCCCGATGGCAACAAGGCGGTGCCACTGTCAGCCGTTGCGGATGTAAACCTGTCGAGCGGGCCGGCGGAGATCCGGCGCGTCGGCCAGGAACGCGTGGCCGTGATTTCGGCAAATATCGCCAGGGGTGATCTCGGCAGCGCTGCCAGCGAAGCGCGCAATCTGCTGTCCACGCTCACGCTCCCGTCCGGCGTGGTGGTGCGTGTAGCCGGACAAAATGAGGAAATGCAGTCGTCTTTCGACTCGATGCAGTTGGCGCTCGGACTCGCAATCTTCCTCGTCTATCTGGTCATGGCGGCGCAGTTCGAATCGCTGGTCCATCCGCTCGTCATTATGCTGAGCGTGCCGCTGGCGCTGGTCGGCGCGGTATTTGCATTGTTCATTACGCACACGACCATCAGTGTCGTGGTCTTCATAGGCCTGATCATGCTCGCCGGAATTGTCGTCAATAACGCAATCGTGCTGATCGACCTGGTAAACCAGCTGCGTGCACGGGGTATGCCGCGCGACGAAGCACTCGTGGAAGCGGGACGCTCACGATTGCGGCCGATTGTCATGACCATGCTCACCACCACGCTTGGATTGTTGCCGATGGCGCTCGGCATCGGCCAGGGCGCGGAAATTCGCGCGCCCATGGCCATTACCGTAATCGGCGGCATCCTGTTCTCGACGCTGCTGACCCTGATCGTCATACCGGTTGCCTACGCCCTGCTCGACCGCAAGCTGGATTTGCCGGCAACGGTCGCCACTCCCGCTGAAGAAGGGAGCGCATCGTGAATATCACTGAATTTGCGCTCAAACGCCCGGTCACGGTGCTGGTGATATTCACCTGCTTCGCGGCCATCGGCCTGATCGCGGCGCGTCTGTTACCGCTGGCGTTCCTGCCGGATGTCGAATTTCCCTACATCATGATCCAGGTGCCCTATCAGGGTTCCAGCCCGGAAGAAGTCGAGCGCCTGATCACCAAGCCGATCGAGGAATCGCTGAGCACCCTGGGCGGCATCAAACGGATGCAGTCCACCTCGGATGCCAACCAGGTCCAGATTTTCCTTGAGCTCAACTGGGGCGAAAACGCATCGGTCAAGGAAATCCAGGTGCTCGACAAGCTGGACGGCATCCGCGACCAGTTGCCCGCGGATGTGCGTCATATCAACGTCAACCGGCAGAGCGCCGCGGAAATACCCATCCTTCAGATTCGTCTGTCGAGCAATCGCAACCTGTCGCATTCCTACGAACTGCTCAATCGCGTGGTCAAATCCCGTCTGCAGCGCGTGGACGGCGTCTCGCATGTAGAGCTTTACGGCGTCGAGCCGACGGAAATACGCATCAATCTGCACGCCAATGCCATTGCAACTCACCACGTTGATCTGAACAAACTCAATCAGATGCTGCTGCGCAGCAATTTCGCCGTCAGTGGCGGCACGATTACCGACGGCTCGGAGCGCTTGCTGGTACAGGTAAACGACGAATACAAATCGCTCGATGACATCCGCAAGCTGCTGGTCACACCGGACCTGCATCTTGGCGACATTGCCGACGTGGAATACGCCAGTCCGGAGCGCAACTATGGCCGGCACCTGGACGGCCATTACGCGATCGGTCTCGATATCTACAAGGAAACCGGCGCCAACATGGTGGAGGTTGCCAAACGCGCGGTCAAGGAAATCGAAGCGATCGGAAAATTGCCGGAAATGCAGGGAATCAACATTTTCTACATCAGCAACACTGCCGACGGTGTGAAGCAGTCCCTTGGCAGCGTGCTCGATGCCGGATTGTTCGGCGCGCTACTGTCGCTGATCGTGCTCTACTACTTTCTCCGGCAGATTTCGACCACGATGATGGTCACGCTCGCCGTCCCCTTCTCTCTGCTCATCGCGCTGGCGGTGATGTATTTCATGGGGCTGTCACTCAACATTTTTTCCATGATGGGATTGATGCTGGCCATCGGCATGCTGATTGACAACGCAGTAGTGGTGGTGGAAAACATTTTCCGCCACCGCAAGCTCCGTCCCGGAGATCCGGTGGCGGCCTCCATTTCGGGTTCGCGTGAAGTGGCGCTGGCGGTGACAACCGGTACCCTGACCACGATCATCGTGTTTCTGCCCAATTTGTTCGGCGCGCAGAATGAAATCACCGTCTATCTAAAGCATGTGGCGATAACGATCGTGGTATCGCTGATTGCATCGCTGTTTATTTCACTGACGCTGATGCCGATGCTTTCGTCGCGAATCCCGCCACCGAAGGAGTCGCGCCGGAAAACCGCCGTCGACTGGCTGACGGGCAAATACGAACGTGTGCTGGGCTGGTCCCTGACGCACCGCTGGGCGATGATCGGTTTCATAGTCCTCGTAATCGTGACGTCGGCAATTCCGATTTCGCTGGTCAAAAAGAACATGTTTTCCAACGGCGACCCGACCCGGCTGATGCTGGTCTACAACCTGGATGGCCACTATTCGCTGGGCACCGTGGAAGATGCCGTGAATCGTGTCGAGGCGTACCTGTTCGCGCACAAGAAGGAATTTGAATACAAGTCCATCTACAGCTATTTCGACAACGGCCAGGCCCAGACCACGATTCTGCTCCGGGATGATCTGCCGAATCGCAAGAAAGCGGCAGTGCTCGAACAGGAAATCCGCAAAGGGCTGCCGCAGATCGCGATCGGGCGCCTCAGCTTCGACGATCAGAATGACAATAACGGCGGCATCCATCTGCAGCTCAACGGCGAATCAACCACGGTGCTGGAGGGTCTCGCCACCAACGTTACTCGCGTGTTGTCGCACATTCCGGGGCTGGTGGACGTGCGTGCCGATGCGCTCTCGGGCACACGCGAACTTCACCTGCATGTCGACCCGGACCGCGCCCGGCAGGTCGGCCTGGACGCGTCGCAGATCGCCAACGCTGTCATGGTGGTATTGCGAGGCGAGCAGCTTTCGGAATTTCGCGGCAAGGATGGCGAAGAGGATATCCGCCTCGCCTATCAGAAAAAGGACCGGCAGACACTGGACCAGTTGCAGAATCTCCAGCTCTATAACGCACAAGGTCAGGCGATCCGGCTCGATTCCGTCGTGGACTTCAGCGTTACCGAGGGACCGTCGAGTATCGAGCACACCAATCGTGCCACCTCGATCGGTATCACGCTGGGGCTGGCGCCAAAAGTGACATTCGACGAGGTCAGGCCGCGTATCAAGGCCGCCATGGACAATCTCGCCTTTCCACCGGGCTATCAGTGGCAGTTCGGTCAGGGCGTTCAACAGCAGGACGAATCGGCACAGACCATGGTGACCAACATGCTGCTGGCCGTGTTGATGATCTACATCGTCATGGCGGCACTGTTTGAATCGCTGCTGCACCCCGCGGCGATCCTGAGCGGGATCCTGTTTTCGATTTTCGGCGTGTTCTGGTTCTTCCTGATCACTGACACGACCTTCGACATCATGGCGATGATCGGCATCCTGATTCTGATGGGTGTCGTGGTCAACAATGGCATTGTCATGGTTGATCACATCAACCAGTTGCGGCGGGAAGGCTGGTCACGATTTGCAGCTGTGGTTCAGGGCGCCTGTCACCGGCTGCGGCCGATCCTGATGACAATGTCCACGACGATTCTTGGCCTGGTTCCGCTCGCGCTCAGCCAGACCCAACTCGGCGGCACGGGTCAGGGTCCGCCCTACTTCCCGATGGCACGCGCCATCATCGGCGGCCTGACATTCTCGACAGCCGTCAGTCTGCTGGTTCTGCCCACGATTTACGTGCTGCTGGACGATCTGGGACTGTGGTCGGCGCGTGTATCGCGAGAAGCACGCGGGCTGTCTGAGTCTGAGTCAGCGCCAGCAGCGGAACCCGCAGCGGATTGAAACATCAATCCGCATTGATGCCGCTGACTTTGATCTCGGGTTGTTTCTCGGCCTTTTCGGGCGGCTTGAGCAGCAGGGTCTGAATGTCCCAGTAGTTGAGCCGCAGCACGTTGACGGCAAGCGCGTGAGCCTCCGTATCGATGGTGGGGCCGCTTTTCGACGCCGGCAACATGTAGTCGAGGCAGGTTTCTTCCGGAATTGTATCCTGCTCGCTGCTGAATAACGCTTTTTGCCGCAGGAATTCGGTGCGGTGTTTCAGCTTGTCCGGACGGGTCTTGTCACCGCGCAGCTTGATGACCACTTCGTAAATCTGATTGCCGATCTTCAGACACTCGTTGGCCATCCCGAAATTGACGTCGGAGACCCGTTTGGTGCCCGCGCTGTATGCCATCTCGGAAATGGTGTGCTCGGCAAAATGCAGGTACAGATACTGCGCAAGGGACAGCAACGCAAGATTGATCGCGCGGCGCGCAGGGATGCCGATGCCGCCCCACGCCGGGGGCTTGAGATTTTTGGTCTGCTCGATGCGCGCCAGAATGTCGCGCTTTCTCGCAGCCAGCGGCGCAAGGTGCTCGCTGGCATTTATGATGTCGTTCTCCAGCCGTTTGCGCTTGCCGCGGTGCCAGAACCGGGTGAGCTTCTTGAGTCCCTGCTGCATTTCTTCGATTCCCGATTGCGCTGAGGCCTGTTCGCGGTCCACCGCCAGCAACTGCTTGGCAAGTTCGTCGAGCCTTGCCTTGCGGTCGCGCTCGAATTCCTCCAGAAATTTGCTGCGCTCAACCTGATCCTGCCGGTTGCTGAGATCCTGCGCGAGTGCACGAATCTGATTGCGGCAGGTGTTCCAGACGGCCTGCAACCGGTAATAGAGAATTGCGTTCTGTCCCTTCTCGGGATCTGACAGCATCTGTTCCAGAGTGGTCTGCTGCCGGTTCAGCTCCTCATAGCGTTGCCGCAGATCCTCGACATCGGCTTTCAGCACGTCACGCTCGGCGCTGACTTCTTCAAGCTGCCGCTTCAGGAGATTCCGGTTCTCGAATATTTCCAGAAGTTGATCATGCGGATCGATTGCAGCTCCGTCCGCGCCCTTTCGGGCCGGAATGCGGGCGTCCTGATCCGCGTGTTTCATCGGCTTTTTCACCTGACTGGTTTCCTCGCTCACCTTTTTCAAGGCCGCGCAACACTAGCATACAAAATGAGGCAAAACCGTGACTTGGATACATAATCTCATGCCACTTGTGGGGCGAATGCCACCCCGGAAGGATTGCGGGAACTGTGTCCGCAACGGCAGGCGGACTCGGGAACGGGTTACAGGGCGAAGCCGTCCGGCAAGCGGAACATCAGGCAGAACGGAACTCGTGTCCGTGATCCAGGCAGTATTCGAGCCACTTGTTGAGCATGATATTGAGTGACCAGCGGCGATCCAGTTCGCTGCCGGCCGGCAACCAGATACCGCGCAATGCCGCGTGGCGTGGCCGGTCGCAACAACTGACCGCTTCAGCGAGCCGCGCATCGTGATAGATGCGCAGCAGCAGATCGGGGTCGCACTGCACGCCATCCGCCGCTTCAAAATGGTAGGTCATGTGCAGTGACGTCGTATAGCGGCAGCGTTCCGAACGGGTGACATGCAACTGCAGATCCGTCTCGCTCGACGAGACCGCAAGTGCGGGCAACGCAGTCACGTCGCCCAGCAATTGCCGCAGGCGTGCGTGGTTGCTCTCGTATAACGCCATCAGACCGGCAAAACTGCGGGGTTTCACCAGCCGGATTCGATGCCTGACCGTTTCGACGAACATGCCTGGACTATATCATAGGCGGCGAAACCGGCAGACTTGGCAAACCGGCATGAATCGAGGCATGATGATGATTCTAACCGTCCCGACCCGGCCCTTTCCCGACCAGAAGCCCGGCACTGCCGGCCTGCGCAAACCCGTCAGTGTGTTCGCGCAGCCGCATTATCTCGAAAATTTTCTGCAGGCAGTTTTTGACACCTGTCCCGACCTCAGTGGTGGTGCGCTGGTCGTAGGCGGAGATGGCCGGTACTACAACCGCGAAGCCATCGCGACGCTGCTCCGCATGGCGGCAGCGAACGGCATCAGCAAAATCGTCATGGGGCGCGGCGGACTGCTTTCAACCCCGGCCGCTTCGCTCTTGATCCCGCACGTCGCTGCCAGAGGCGGTTTCATTCTCACCGCCAGCCATAATCCGGGCGGCAAGGACGGCGATTTCGGCATCAAATTCAATCTCGCCAATGGCGGACAGGCTTCCGAAACGCTGACTGAACAGTTCCATGCGCGCACTCGCGAGATTGACCGATTTCTGATCAGCGAGGAATCCGCGCACTTCGATCTCGACACCATCGGACTGTATCGTCTTGGCAAAATGCAGATCGAGATCGTGGATCCGGTGCAGCATTATGCCGACCTGCAGGAACGCCTGTTCGATTTTGAATGCATCCGTACCCTGCTGCGCGATCCCGCATTCCGGATGCAGTTCGATGCGCTGCATGCGGTAACCGGACCGTATGCGGTCGAACTGTTCGAGAAACGTCTGGGTGCAAGACCCGGCAGCGTGTTGCACGCGCAACCACTGCCGGATTTCGGCGGCGGACATCCTGATCCGAACCCGCACGATGCCGCGGAGTTCGCAAGCATGTTCATGGGCGGGAATGCGCCCGATTTCGGCGCCGCATCCGATGGCGACGGCGATCGCAACATGATTCTGGGGCGCGGCGTGGTGGTGTCTCCCGGCGACAGTCTTGCCGTGCTCACCGCCAACGCCCACCTGATTCCAGGCTATCGCGCCGGCCTGGCCGGCGTGGCGCGCTCCATGCCGACCAGCCACGCCGTGGATCGGGTAGCCGGGAAACTCGGCATTCCGTGCTACGAGACGCCAACCGGCTGGCGGTTTTTCTGCAATCTGCTCGACGCCGGCAAAGTCACGCTGTGCGGTGAGGAGAGTTTCGGCACCAGCAGCAACCACGCACGTGAAAAAGACGGTTTGTGGGCGGTGCTGTTCTGGCTGAATCTGCTGGCCGTGCGCCAACAATCGGTGCAGGAAATCCTTACGCAACACTGGCGTGAATACGGGCGCGACTTCTTTCAGCGCGAAGATTACTTCATCGCCGATGCCGACGCGGCGCAGGCGCTGATTGGTGATCTGGGAAACCGGCTTGCCGACCTGCCCGGCGCACGCATCAGTGGTATCGAAATTGAACACGCCGACAGCTTCAGTTACCGCGATCCGGTGGACGGCAGCGAAAGCCGCAATCAGGGATTGAGAATCAACACGCGGGACGGGGGACGCATCGTGTATCGCCTCTCCGGCACCGGTACACGCGGCGCGACATTGCGCGTTTACCTCGAACGGTACGAACCCGATGTTTCTCGACAGTCGGCGCCAGCGCCGGAAGCGTTACGCGCGCTGTCACACGCGGCACGCCAAATCGCGCATCTGAAAAAACTCGGACTGGAACAACCTGACAGTATTACGTAACGAACACTGCCCGAGACCAGCGCTGTTCGCGCCGCGAAAGCCGCTCCTGCTTCGATTCGCCGTCGTAGTGCATGGGTTCCGGGACGGGAATGCCCGCCGGTACGGATTTCAGTGCATTCAGATTGACAATGCCATATGTTCCCGTGTCGGTCGCGATCGTCGCGCCGACATAAACGCCGCAGCGGCTGCAAATCAGAAAGTCGGTAACGCCCTGACCGAAGCGGTAGCGAGTGAGCAGTTCCGGTTCACAGACTGAAAACGTGATGGTGCCACCAGGGTCGGAGGTTGTGCGCGCGCAATGTGCGCGGCAGAAGTTGCACTGGCAGGCCCGTACGCTCCAGTTCCGCACTTCCAGCGCCGTGCGGTAACTGAATGCGATTGCACCGCAATGGCAGCCGCCCACGTACTCGTGCAATGCGCTCGCCATGGCCGCTCCCCGCTCAGAACCGCCGCTTGATGCCGGTCTCGTGCAGAATCGTGGTGGCAATCTCTTCGATAGACGGATGCGTGGTATTCATGTGCGGCACCCCCGCGGCATGAAAAATCCCTTCCGCCTGTTGTACCTCGTAGCGTACCTGGTCCGAAGAAGCGTAACGGCTGTCGGGCCGGCGCTGGTGCCGGATCTGCTGCAGGCGGGTCGGCTCGATGGTCAGGCCGTAAAGCTTGCTGCGATACGGCAGCAGGACGTCCGGCAGGCGCCCGCGCGCCAGGTCCTCGTCGGTCAGCGGATAGTTGGCGGCGTGGATGCCGAACTGCAGGGCCAGGTACAGGCAGGTCGGGGTTTTACCGGAGCGGGACACGCCGACCAGAACCACGTCGGCTTCCGGATAGTGCTTGGTGGTAATCCCGTCGTCGTTGGCAAGGACGAAGTTGACCGCTTCGATGCGCTCGATATAGGCCGCATTGTCCGCGGAGGCGTGGGCGCGGCCTACCGTGTGCGACGACTTCATTCCCAATTCGCGTTCCAGCGGGCCGATGAAGGTATCGAAAAAATCCAGGTACAGCGCTTCGCTGCGCTGGATGATCACGCGGACGTCGTCGTTCACGATGGTGCTGAACACCACCGGCCGGACGCCGTCCTCTGCGCCTGCGGCATTGATGCGGGTGACCGCCTCGTTGGCCTTCTCGACGTTGGCGATGAACGGCAGGGTGACCTGCCTGACCGCCACGCCATTGAACTGGCTCATGAGGCTCCGGCCCAGTGCCTCGGCCGTGATGCCGGTGCGGTCGGAAACGAAGAATACGGTTCGCTGTTTTTCCATGCTGCTGCTATCTGAGATAATGGCGGCCCGCCCCGGGGTGGCCAAGTATAACCTTTGATATCCCCCTTCACCGTCAAGGACAGGTCATGGATCAGCGCTATGTAATCGGTTTCGAACAGCTCGGCATGAACGACGTGGACAAGGTCGGCGGCAAAAACGCGTCGCTGGGCGAGATGATCAGCCACCTGACCCGGCTGGGCGTGTCAGTTCCCGGCGGTTTCGCCACCACAGCCAACGCCTATCGCGAATTTCTGGCGCACGACGGTCTGGCCGAGCGGATCAACGGTGAACTCGGCAAACTGAACGTTGACGACGTGGTCGCGCTGGCGGCAACGGGCGCCCGCATCCGTCAGTGGATCAGCGATCTGCCCTTCCCGGCGGCACTCGAACAGGCCGTCCGCGATGCCTACGCGGAACTGGTCAAGCAATCGGGCAAGGAGATCTCAGTGGCGGTCCGGTCTTCTGCGACCGCGGAAGACCTGCCGGATGCGTCCTTTGCCGGCCAGCAGGAGACGTTCCTCAATGTGCGCGGAATCGACAACGTCCTGCACGCCGTCAAGGACGTGTTCGCCTCGCTGTTCAACGACCGCGCCATTGCCTATCGTGTTCATCACGGCTTCGAGCATGCCGACGTCGCGCTTTCGGCCGGTATCCAACGCATGGCGCGCAGCGATCTCGGCGCCTCCGGCGTGATGTTCACGCTGGACACCGAGTCCGGTTTCGACCGCGCCGTGTTCATCACCGCCTCGTACGGCCTGGGCGAGACAGTGGTGCAGGGTGCCGTGAATCCGGACGAATTCTATGTGTACAAGCCGGCCCTCGCCGCGGGCAAATTCCCGATCGTGCGCCGCAATCTCGGCAGCAAGGCCATCATGATGATCTACGCCGAGGAAAGCGGCCACGGCAAATCGGTCAAGACGGTGGACGTGCACACGGAAGCGCGTGAACGTTTCTGCATCACCGACGACGACGTGATTGCACTGGCAAAACAGGCTGTGATCATCGAGCAGCACTACAAGCGTCCGATGGATATCGAATGGGCCAAGGACGGTGCCGACGGCAAACTCTATATCCTGCAGGCGCGCCCGGAAACGGTGAAAAGCCGCACCCAGAGCATCGAGCGTTACACGCTGAAACAGCGCGCGGCCGTACTCGCCGAAGGCCGCAGCATCGGCCAGAAAATCGGTGCCGGCCATGCCAAGGTGATCGATTCGATCAAGGAAATGAACCGCATCCAGCCCGGCGACGTGCTGGTCACCGACATGACGGATCCGGACTGGGAGCCGATCATGAAGCGTGCCTCGGCCATCGTGACCAACCGCGGCGGACGCACCTGCCATGCCGCGATTATCGCGCGCGAGCTCGGCATTCCGGCCGTGGTCGGCTGCGGCGACGCAACCCGCAAGATCAAGGACGACCAGCCGGTCACCGTGTCCTGTGCGGAAGGCGACACCGGTTACATCTATTCCGGCAAACTGGATTTCGAGCGCCGCGAGATTGATCTCAAGCAGATGCCGGACGCACCGCTCAAGATCATGATGAACGTCGGCAATCCGGACCGCGCCTTCGACTTCGCCGGCATCCCGCACAAAGGCGTGGGCCTCGCGCGACTCGAATTCATCATCAACCGCATGATCGGCGTGCACCCCAAGGCATTGCTGAATTTCGAGCGGCAGCCGGTGGACGTCAAACAGGCAATCCGCGAACGCATGGCGGGTTATGCCGATCCAGTCAGCTTCTATGTGGACCGGCTGGCCGAAGGCATTGCCACCATTGCGGCCGCGTTTGCGCCGGAACCGGTCATCGTCCGCACCTCGGATTTCAAATCCAATGAATACGCCAATCTGGTGGGCGGCCGCCAGTACGAGCCGCACGAAGAAAATCCGATGCTGGGCTTCCGCGGCGCCTCCCGTTACATTGATCCGAGTTTCCGCGACTGCTATGAACTCGAATGCCGTGCACTGCGCAAGGTGCGTGAAGACATGGGGCTGACCAATGTGCAGATCATGATCCCGTTCGTGCGCACGCTCGATGAAGCCCGCCAGGTCACCGAGATTCTGGCGGCCAACGGCCTGAAACGCGGTGAAAATGGTCTCAAGGTCATCATGATGTGTGAACTCCCGTCGAACGCGCTGCTCGCGGAACGCTTCCTCGAATACTTCGACGGTTTCTCGATCGGCTCCAACGACATGACTCAGCTCACGCTCGGACTCGACCGGGACTCCGGCGTCATTGCACATTTGTTCGACGAACGTAACGACGCCGTCAAAGCGATGCTCAGCCTGGCCATTCAGGCCTGCCGCAAGCACAGGAAATATATCGGCATCTGCGGTCAGGGTCCTTCCGATCATCCTGACCTGGCGCGCTGGCTGCTCGACCAGGGCATCGAAAGCGTGTCGCTGAATCCGGATACCGTGGTGGAAACCTGGCTGTATCTGGCCGGACAAAGCGCGGAAAAGGCGTAAGCAGCGTGAACATCGACG
>DASSOA010000028.1:0-4084 GCA_035701115.1 Gammaproteobacteria bacterium | reverse complement strand
AGGGTGATGGTCACCACCGGTGCATCGTTGATGCCGATGGATTTCACCAGCGGCTGACTGACGCCGGGCGGCAGGCGGTCAATGTTGCGGTTGATCTGGTTGTAGAGTTTGACCAGGCTTTTCTCTTCGTCCTCGCCGACCTTGAACTGCACCGTGACCACGCCCACGTCGTCCACCGCGTAACCATAGGTATGATCCACCCCGGGCAGCGCTGCCATCAGGGCTTCGAGCGGTTTTACGACCTGGTTCTGGACTTCCTGGGAGTTGGCGCCGGGAAACGACACCATGACATTGGCTGCCGGGACTGCAATTTCCGGGTTGTACATGCGCGCCGTGAACAGCACCGCCATGATGCCGAAGATCGCCGCCGCCACCATCAGCAGCGGCGTGATCTTCGAGTCGAGAAACAGACGCGTCAGTTTGCCGACGGCGTTGAGTTCTTCATGATGTTGATTCGCGGGACTCATTCAACGCTCCCGCCTGCCACCGCTGCAATCAGCGTGCCGTTTTCGATGTCGGAGCCGGGGGCCACGACGATGCGTTCGCCGCTCGACAGTCCCGACTGGATCTCCACTTCGTTGTTGTCTGCGTTACCCGGGCGCACCAGTCGGAACTGGGCATGGCCTTCCGTCACCACGAACACGCCGGTAATTCCGGCGCGTTCCACCAGTGCGCTTGCCGGAATACGCACCGCTCTCAGCTCACCGACCGGGACATGAACACGCACATAGAGACCGCTGGTCAGCGCGCTGTTGGCTGGAATGCCGAGACGTATCAGATGCGTGTGGGTCTGCGCATCGGCCGCCGCGACAACGGATTTAAGTACACCGCTGTACACCGCCGAACCAACCGAGAACGGTATGGCCTCGCCAACCTTCAGAGCCGTGTAAATATCGTCCGGCACGTAGCTCTGCACTTCGAGCGCATGTTCGTCTTCGACAACCAGCAGCGGTTTGCCGGGCGTCGCGAGGTCGCCCGGATCAACCAGTTTCTCGACCACGACTCCGGAAAACGGCGCCTGCACATCGGCATACCCGACCTGGTTGGTTGCCATCCGCAACGCAGCCTGGGCGCTGGCTAACTGCGCTTTTGCCGTGGTGTACTGGCGTTCGGCCGCATCGAGTTGCATGCGGCTCACCGCGCCTTCGGGAAACAGCGTCGAATAACGCTTGTAGTTGATATCCGCTTCGTCGTAGACGGCCTGTGCCTGATTGAGACCGGCCTCGGCCTGCTGCAGATTGCCACGCACGTCGCTTGAATCAATGGTGAGCAGATGCTGGCCGGCACGCACGCGATCGCCTGCCTGCACGTCCACGTTGCGCACATAGCCGGTCAGACGCGAGGAAATTTCCGCGCGCTTAAGCGACACCACCGTGCCGGGAATGGTGGCATAAGCCGGTCCCGGTTGTGCTTTCACGACCAGCGTGACCGCATGCACGCCGGCACTCTGTTCAATCGGGCCGCCGGCGCCTTCGTTATGGCAGGCGGCAAGCGTGGTCATCGCCAGCACGATTGCTGCGATGCGTGGTGCAGGGTGTGTGCGCAACGGGACCGCGAATTTCAACTTGCTGTTTGACATGGAGTAACCGTTGTTATTTGGTACGGCAGCAGTAGTTTTCATACAGCGCGCGAATCACATCGAGCGCCGGCCCGGGGTTCAGTCCGTAGAACACGGTCTGCCCTTCACGTCGCGTGGAAACGAGCCGTTCGCGCCGCAGCACGGCGAGATGCTGGGAAAGCGCGGACTGCGCCAGCGGCACTTTCTCCAGCAATTGCGTCACCGACATCTCGCCCTGCACCAGGCTGCACAGCACCATGAGCCGGTGCTCGCTCGCCATTGCGCGCAGCAGGGTGGCGGCATCCGTCGCATGCGACGCCATCTCGTCGGCACTTACCAGCGGCTTGCTGTTGCGTACACTTGCATTGCGTGTGGCCATAATGAAGTTCTCCGGGATGAGCTATTGGCCGGTCTTATTTGACGGAATCACCCGCAAACGCCGCGCCCGGTTTCACCTTGAGTTTTGCGAGGATCTTCGCCATGGGGCAAAAGCCCGTGAACGAAGCCTGCAGCATGTTGGCGCCGACGAATGCGGTGAACCAGAACCAGTACGGGCTCAGCCAGTAGCCGAGCGCCAGGCTGATCAGTACCATCGCACCCGCGAATCGGAACACAAGTTTGTCGATGTTCATGTGAGTCTCCTCTGCTCTTTCGGCCCCGGACCAGCCCGAAGCGCACATTAGTATATGCGCATTTACTAATATATCAAGACCCCGACCATACGCCGGGGAGTCCGGTGCTGTCTGTCGGGCGGCCATGCGGTGATGCCCGGTCCGGTCCTGTTCATGGCCGGCGACCTGTTCATCATTGCGCGGTCACCGCCCGGATGCGTTGATCTGGGTCAGGACCGTGTCCGGCTTTTGCAGCGCGCACCGAAGCGCACGCCACGCTGCTTGTCCAGTATGGAAATCAGGGCCAATGCGGAAATCCGGAGATCAGCAAATCCTCCCCTACCCTCCTTTTCCAAAGGAGGGAGCGAAGAAAACCTGCGCGCGGCAATCGAACAGGAATCTCTCGTGATGAAGGGTGGCGTGATCTAAAACAGCCCGGAGAATTCAGGGCTGTAATCGGATATCAGCTGAACAGCGTGCTCAACACATTGACGAAATTGTGGAATACCACACATGGCCACACGCTGCCGGTGCGCTCGCGTAACCAGGCGAGAACCGTACCGATGGCATCGGGAAACAGCATCGCGGTCCAGTAGATATGGACTTTGCCCGGGGTGGCATCAATCCCGTGCAAAAATCCGAACATGGCAGTCACGATTACGAAGCCCCAGCCACACTGGATTCCGGCAAAACGCCAGGGCCGGCCGAATGCACGGTTCAGCAACATCAGCATCACACCGCGATACGCCAACTCTTCGCCAAGGCCCGGCATGGTGCCTTCATACGCATAGACAGGCAGCTTGTGCACGAAATCCGGCTTCCAGTGGGCAAAGTGCAGCAAAAGCGGCAAGGCAATCACGGCATAGAGTGCGCATACCACCAGTACGACTCCCCAGCTGCGGTGTTCAGCCGGCAATCTGATCCCGACTTCCTCGGCGGTAAACATCGGCACAACCGCCACCAGCACCAACGGCCAGGCGCTCTGCAACAGTTTGCCCTGCCAGTTCCATCCACCCCAATCGGGAATAAAGCTGACCACCTTGAACAGGAATACCAGGGCGATATCCAGCATCAGCAGCACTGCAAACAGCACGACCGGCTTGACGGCCGATTTCGCCGCACCTTTGGTGGCAAGAACAGCAACTGCAATGAACGGGGCCAGCAGCCCGAGATTGAGCGCCGCATCAATCAGCACGCGCTGCAGATAGATTTCCATACGCCCCCCTTTTTACAAACCGGTATTAACGTATAGAGACAGGCATCGGGTTCAAACAGCTTGATGCAACGTACGCCCTCATGGCGCTGTCAAAACCTGTTCAGCGGAATCTTTATATAAGCCGTTCCATTCGACTCCGGTGGCGGCAGCTCGCCGCCACGAATGTTCACCTGCACCGCCGGCAGCAGCAACGCGGGCACTTTCAGCGTCCGGTCACGCGCGGTGCGCATACGGATGTATTCATCGCGCGTGACGCCGTCATGTACGTGGATATTTTCCCGCTTCTGTGCGCCTACCGTGGTTTCATGCCGGTACTCGCGCCCCCCCGGCGCGTAATCGTGGCACATGAACAGCCGCGTGGATGCCGGCAGCGACAGGATGCGATGAATGGAATCGTAGAGCATGCCGGCATCGCCGCCAGGAAAATCGCAGCGCGCGGTGCCGGAATCCGGCATGAACAGGGTATCGCCGACAAATGCGGCATCGCCGATCACATACGTGACGCTGTCGCTGGTGTGGCCGGGCGTCGCCATCACCCGCGCCTCGACCTCACCGATCTGGAACGTATCGCCGTCCTTGAACAGACGGTCGAACTGGCTGCCGTCGACCGGCAGCTCTGCTTCGATGTTGAACAGCTTCGCGAATACGGTTTGTACTTTCCTGATTCCTTCGCCGATGGCGACGGTGCCGCCCAGCGCC
>DASSOA010000027.1:0-12445 GCA_035701115.1 Gammaproteobacteria bacterium | reverse complement strand
GATTTCGGATACTTGTTCAGCAATGACGTCAGCGTCTTGCGCGCCGCCTTCCAGTCTTTCATTTCATATTGGGCGTAACCCATTTTGAGCATGGCATCCGGCGCCTTGCTGGAGTCCGGATAGTTGTCGACGACGGCTTTGTAGTTGATCAGCGCACCCTGGAAATCGCTCTGCTGGTAATGCGATTCACCCATCCAGAATTCCGCATTCGGCACCAGTGAACTCTGCGGATATTGCTGGATGAAGGCCGTGAAACCGGCGATGGCGTCGTCGTAGCGGCCCTGCTTGACCAGATTGAAATCCTTCTGGTAATCGCCCTGTTCGTCGCTGCTTGCCGCCGCCGGACTGCCCGCAGCAGACACGGCGTTACCGCCGGCTCCGGCACTGCCCGCACTCAGTTCGAGTTTCTGCAGGCGACTGTCCAGATCCATGTAAAGGTCGCGCTGCTGCTTCTTGCTCAGATCAACGTTGTGTTCCAGTACCTGCACGTCACCGCGCAGTTGCCGCAGCTGATCCTGCAAGTCGTCAATGCGCTGCGACATGCCGGTGAGGCTCTGGTTCCTGAACAGCTGGTCAAGGCGTTCCACCTTGGCTTCCAGCTGGCGTTGCCGGATCGCGTAGGGATCGTCGTCGCGCACCTGCATCGCGCAGCCGGTGACGAGGATCAGCAGTCCTGCCACCGGCACTGTAATCGCGTTGAGGGTTTTCATCGCAAGTACACGAGCACGGCGCGACGGTTCTTGGCCCATGCGGCTTCATCGTGCCCCGGATCCGCCGGATGTGATTCGCCGTAGCTGACCGTGGTGAGCTGACCGGGATTCACGCCCTGGAACAGCAGGAATCGGCGCACCGCCTGAGCACGACGGTCACCCAGCGCGATGTTGTATTCCACCGTGCCGCGTTCGTCGGTGTACCCTTCAATACGCATTTTCTGATCCGGATGCGCGATCAGGTACTTGGCGTGCGCGGTGAGCACGTCGAGGAATTCAGGCTTGATGTTGCTCTTGTCGAAATCGAAATACACCACGCGCTGCGCCAGCACGCTGTTCGGATCGTCAAGCGGGCTGATCTGGGCCTGCGCAGGCGCCTGTGCAGTTGCCGCCGCTGGCGCGGTTGCTGTTGACGGTGCCGGCGCCGGTGCGGGCGGCGGAGTGGGTTTCACGGCTTTGGTACAGCCGGCCGCTGCCAGCATCAGGCCCAAGGCCAATGCGCCATAACGCAACATCTTCATAACGCTTCTCCTCTGCAAGGAACTTGATGCCAGTTTTCGATCGAGCAGGTTTATCAGCCCGGCGGAAATGGCCCCCACACCGGGGCATGAACGTCAACCGCACGCCGGTCTTCAGACAATCGTTCGCGCACCTGTCCGTCAATGGACACTTCGGCCAGCACACCCTGCCCGCGGTAGGTCGCTTCATAGATAATCATAGCGCCATTCGGCGCGAAACTCGGCGACTTGTCGAGGTCGCCATCGGTCAGGCTCTGCAGCACGCCGGTGTTGAGGTCCATGACGGCAATATGCAGGTGCCCGTTTTCCCGGTGCACCATGGCAAGGGTTCGGCCATCGGGCGATATGCGCGGCCGGGCGTTGTAGTTGCCGTCAAACGTGATGCGTTCAGGTGCGCCCCCACTCAGGCTCACCTTATATATCTGCGGTGACCCGCCGCGATCGGATGTGAAATACAGACTGCGGCCGTCCGGCGACCATACCGGTTCGGTATCAATGGCATCTGAACTGGTGATTTGCCGCAGTTTGCGGGTCGCGAGATCCATCACGTATATATCGGGATTGCCCGGGGCCGAAGACAATACCAGCGCCAGCGACTTCCCATCCGGCGAAAACGCCGGCGCACTGTTCAAGCCCGGCCTGTCAGTCATGAGCTGACGCACGCCGGTATAAATGTTCTGGATATAAATCGCCGGCTGAATGTGTTCGAACGACACGTACGCCAGATATTTACCGTCCGGCGACCAGTCCGGAGACAGAATCGGCTGGTTGGACTGAAACACAGTCTGGGCATTGGCGCCATCCGCATCCGCAACAACCAGTGCGTAATGACTGTTGACACCGCTGCCGGTGATTTCCGTGTACGCAATATGCGTATCGAATGCCCCGCGCTGACCGGTGAGCTTCTGATAAATCATGTTGCTGATCAGATGTGCGGCATGCCGGAGCTGCTTCGGCGCGGTCAGCACGCTGTAGCCCATTAATTGCTGGCCGGTATAGACATTGAACAGCTGAAACTCGATGGAATAATTCCCGGCACTTGCCGGCTTGATCCGTCCGATTACCAGATCGCTGGCGCCGAGCACCCGCCAGTTGGTGAAATTGATCGCACTCGCATCCGTCGGCTTTTCAAGCATCGCTTTTCTTGGGATGGACTTGAAACGCCCGCTGCGCACCAGATCGGCGCTGACAACATCCGCCACATCTTCCGGCGGCATCGCACCCTGAATCTGCCAGGCAAACGGAACGATCGCAACCGGGACTGCGCTGTTTATTCCTTTGGTTATCTCGACTTCCAGCGTCGCACGCGCGACCGCGAACGGTAACAGCGTGATGGCAACTATGACTGTCAGTTTTCGCCAGTTCATCATTGATTATCCGGTTTGCATCCGGGGCAGAACTTGATTACCAGATTGCGATCGAACAGGGAAGGATCCGGTGGCGGTGGCAAGGGCGACGCCCTGAGCACCGCAGTCACGATAGATTGTCTCACAGCATCGTCACCATTGCATTGGGTGACCTGCGCATCGACAACCGCCCCGCCGGGCACCTGATGCACGTCCACTTTGCATTCCAGATTATCCGGCGCCGTTGGTGGCTTGATCCAGTTGTTCTGAATCTTGAGTGCAATCAAGGCGACATATTGTTGCTTAAGCGACGCCAACCTTGCATCACGCGCCTTTTCCTCTGCGGCAATCTCGGCCTGCAATTGCCTGCGCCGACGTGCAGCTGCGGCACTTTGCTGCTGCTTCTTCAGCTTGGCGGCCTTGGCCGCCTCGGCCTTCAGCTTCGCCACCCGATCCTGCTCGGCCTGGGCCTGCTTCTGCAGGGCGGCCAGCTTGTCGTTCAGTTCCTGTTGCGCCTGCTGTTGCTGCTGCTTCAACTGCGAAAGTTTCTGTTCTTCCTGTTCCCGCTGTTGCGTTGCCGCTTTTGCTTCCTGCGCAAGCTTCTGCTGCGCTGCCCGCTTGCGCGCGTCTTCGGCTTTCAGCATGTCCATCTGCTGCTGGATCAGAGACTGATCAACCACTGTCGCCTGTACCGGTTTGGCGTCGGGATTGCGACCCAGTGAAGGCAGGGTTGCGTTGGTCCAGTGCAAACTCAACATCAACAACACGAGAAATGCCGCATGCAGCAGCAGCGAATAGACCCAGGGCAATACACGCTGCATCGTGCCGTCCATCATTTGCCGCCCTGAATTTTTACCTGCGGCGGGCTTTCGGGATTGGTTTCCATGCCGACGCTGGGTGCACCGGCCGCCTGCAGCAGCACCATACCTCGCATCACTTCTTCATACCGCGCATCCTTGTCGCCGCGCACCAGCACATGCGTGCCCGGTTTCAGTTTCAGCACCGCCGCAACCCGCGCAACAACCACCCTCGAATCAAGCGGCTCGTCGGTATGTTCGCCGATGTTGAGGAAGTAGCGGCCCTTTGCATCCACCGTCAACACTACCGGTGTCTCGTTGGATTTGAGGTTCAGCGGCCTGGCATTGGCGGCCGGAAGATCGACTTTGACGCCTTCGGACAGCAGCGGCGCGGTAATCATGAATATGATCAGCAACACGAGCATCACGTCAATGTACGGCACGACATTGATCTCGCTCATCATGCGCCGTTTTCCGCGCCGTCGGCTCATGTACTACTGCCCCTGCGCGGCGCGGGAGCCGACGTGGCGTTGCAGGATGGTGGAGAATTCCTCGAGAAAGCTGTCGAAACGCGTTTCAAGCCGCTCCACATGATTGGCAAAGCGGTTATAGGCAATCACGGCCGGAATCGCCGCGAACAGGCCCATGGCGGTCGCAATCAGCGCTTCCGAGATGCCCGGCGCAACCATCGCAATCGTGGCCTGCTGCACGTTGCCGAGTCCATGGAACGCATTCATGATGCCCCACACGGTCCCGAACAATCCGACATACGGGCTGGTTGAACCGACCGTCGCCAGGAAAGAAAGATGCTCCTCCAGCCGGTCAACTTCGCGGATCTGTGCCCCGCGCATCGCCCGCCGTGCACCCTCGATGACCTGTCCCGGCGCGTCGCTCTGTTTGCGCAAGCGCGCAAACTCGCTGAATCCGGCCTCGAAAATACCTTCCATGCCGTCTTCGGCGCCGGTACCGCTGATCTCCTTATAAATGGCTGACAACTCACCGCCCGACCAGAAACGCTGCTCGAAGGCATCCGCGGCACCGCGCGCCTGCTTGAGCATACGGTGCTTGCGGAATATGACCGCCCACGACGCAATGGACGCCGCAATCAGGATCAGCAGCACACACTTCACCACCAGACTGGCGTGCAACGCTATTTCGAGAAACGATTCCTGTCCATTCATCTGTTCAGCTCCGCCACAATTTCCGGCGGCAGGGGTTGGGGTTTGAAGTCCACCACACCCACACACGCCACACGAATTTCACCTTCGCAGACAACCTGACCGGCTTCCCGTATGTGCTGCCGGAAATCCAGGCTGGCACGGCCACATTCAACTACCGCCACATCAACTTCGAGTTCCGCGTTAAACCGTACCGCGCGACGATAGCGCAGGTTGACGGCTATCACGACGAACTGGACACCGAAATGTTCACGGAGATAATCCTGCTCAAAACCGAGCGCACGCAGCCACTCGGTCCGCGCCCGCTCCATGAAGCGCAGATAATTGGCGTGATACACCACGCCGCCCGCATCGGTATCCTCGAAATAAACCCGTACCGGCCAGCGAAATGCTTCCTGTTTGCCAGTCTCCGCCGCCAAGGCTACCGTTTTGTGACCATGCCGGCCGTGACCGGTTCCACGCTTTGACACCCTCACGTCCCGGAATCCCGCGAACCGTTATCAAACAGGTCCGGAACCGGGTCGCGCCGCGGCGGTGTCAAACCGAAATGCTGATACGCCAGCCGCGTGGCAACCCGTCCGCGCGCGGTCCGCATCAGAAACCCCTGCTGAATCAGATACGGTTCCAGCACATCTTCAATGGTGCCGCGCTCTTCTCCGATGGCGGCCGCGAGGCTGTCCACGCCAACCGGACCGCCGTCAAATTTCTCGATGACCGCCATCAGCAATTTGCGATCCAGCATGTCGAAGCCGTGAATGTCGACATCGAGCATGTCCATGGCCCGGCGCGACATCTCGAGCGTGATGCTGCCGTTGCCTTTCACTTCGGCGTAATCGCGAACCCGGCGCAACAGGCGGTTGGCGATACGCGGCGTGCCGCGCGAACGCCCGGCAATTTCCTGCGCGCCTTCGCGTTCGATGCTCAAGGCCAGAATCCGCGCCGAACGCATCACGATTTCCGTCAGCTCCTGATGGCTGTAGAACTCGAGCCGCTGCACGATGCCGAAGCGGTCGCGCAAGGGCGAGGTCAGCAGGCCGGCGCGCGTCGTTGCACCGACCAGCGTGAACGGCGGCAGATCAAGTTTTATCGAGCGTGCCGCCGGTCCTTCGCCGATCATGATGTCGAGCTTGTAATCTTCCAGCGCCGGATACAGCACTTCTTCCACGACCGCGCTCAACCGGTGGATCTCATCCACGAATAGCACGTCACGCGGTTCCAGATTGGTGAGCAATGCCGCCAGATCGCCGGGACGTTCAAGCACCGGCCCGGACGTCTGCTTCAGATTGACGCCCATTTCGTGGGCGATGATATGCGCAAGCGTGGTCTTGCCGAGCCCCGGCGGCCCGAAGATCAGCACATGATCCAGCGCTTCGGCGCGCTTGCGCGCAGCACCCACAAAAATTTCCATCTGCTCGCGCACGGCGGGTTGCCCGATGTAATCCGCAAGCGTGCGCGGCCTGATGGCGCGGTCCAGCGCTTCGTCCTCGGCGCTGCCGCTTGCAGTCACAATGCGGTCGGTCGTCATGCCCTGCCTCATCCTGCGCGCACGGCACTTTGCAGCGCGCGGCGTATCAGTTCTTCACTGGACAGATCCGTTTCCTTTATGCCCTGCAGCATGCGCGTCGCTTCCGGCGGTTTGTATCCGAGCGCGATCAATGCGGATAACGCCTCCTCACGCGGGCTGCCCGCGGCAGAGCCGTCCACCACTCCTTCCTGGAACTGGTCAAGACGATCACGCATCTCGACCACCAGTCGCTCTGCCGTTTTCTTGCCGATACCCGGCAGACGCGTCAGCGCCGCGCTGTCGTTGTCTCGCACGCAACGCGCGAATGCGTCGGCGCTGATGCCGGAAAGTATCGTCAGCGCCAGCCGGGGACCCACGCCGTTCACCCGGATCAGGGAGCGGAACATGCGCCGTTCCGATTCGGTCAGGAAGCCGAACAGAATATGCGCGTCTTCGCGCACGATCAGGTGTGTGTGCAGCGTGATCTCGGTGCCGGCGTCGGGCAGATCGTAGAACGTCGACATGGGCGCTTCGACTTCGTAACCGACCCCATGCACATCCAGCACCAGCAAAGGCGGTTGCTTGCGAAGGATTTTACCGCGCAGGAATCCGATCATTTGCCACTTCCGGCACGGCGCGCCAGTTGCGCCTGCAAATCGCGGCTGTGCGCATGACAGACAGCGACCGCGAGTGCATCGGCGCTATCGGGCTGCAGTTCACCTCGCAGACCCAGCAGAATACGCATCATGTGTTGCACCTGGTCTTTCGACGCCGCGCCTTTTCCCACCACCGCCTGCTTTACCA
Organism: Gammaproteobacteria bacterium; assembly: GCA_035701115.1. Taxonomy (GTDB): domain Bacteria; phylum Pseudomonadota; class Gammaproteobacteria; order Natronospirales; family REEB76; genus DASSKW01. Next base: position 5,588 of record DASSOA010000027.1, on the reverse strand, counting down.
GGCGTGGCGTGTATTCGAAAACCGCCAGCCCGGATTCAAGGGTTCCGCAAATTGCCGCCGCACGGGCCTGTCCGAGTTTGAGCGCGCTGTCTGCATTCTTGTGCACGAACGCCTGCTCGATCGCCAGTTCCTGCGGCCCGAACTCCTCGACCAGCGCGCGCACGCCGAAGAAAATCTCCTGCAGGCGCTGCGGAAAAGCCTTGCCTTCGATCCGGATACAGCCACTGGTGATATGCGTCAGGCTGCGCCCGTCATGTTCGATAACACCATACCCCGTGAACAGCGAACCCGGATCAATCCCGAGGATGCGAATCATGCCCGGTGCCCACGTTCACGATTCATAGGTTACCGAGCACCTCATCGGGAAAATCCGCATTCGAGTATACCGTCTGCACGTCATCCAGGTTTTCCAGCATTTCCAGCAGCTTGAGCACACCCTCGGCCTGCTCGTTTTCCAGCGTTACCGACGTTGATGCCCGCATTGTGATTTCGGCCGACTCCGGTTTGAGACCGGCCCGTTCCATGGCGTCTTTGACTGCGTGAAACGAAGCCGGGTCGGTCAGCACTTCCACGTTATTGTCGCTGTCGCGCACCACGTCTTCGGCGCCGGCTTCCAGCGCCACTTCCATGACCTTGTCTTCATTGACGGTCGCCGGATACAGAAGCACGCCGCTCTGATTGAACAGGTAGCTCACCGAACCATCCGCACCCAGGTTGCCGCCGTGCTTCGAAAAAGCGTGGCGAACCTCACCCACCGTCCGGGTGCGGTTGTCGGTCAGGCAGTCAACAATGACGGCGACCCCGCCCGGCGCGTAACCTTCATAACGCACTTCTTCAAATGCCGCTCCGTCCAGTTCACCGGCGCCACGTTTGATGGCACGTTCGATGGTGTCCTTGGTCATGTTGGCCGACAGGGCCTTGTCCATCGCGAGGCGCAGGCGCGGATTCTGATCCGGATTGGGATCACCGTTACGTGCAGCCGTCGTAATTTCCCGGATCAGACGCGTGAACAACTTGCCGCGCTTGGCATCCTGAGCATTCTTGCGATGCTGAATATTGGCCCATTTACTGTGCCCGGCCATGCCGTTTCCCCGTGCTGTTCGACTTCAGAAATTCAGGCTCAGGCCCGCCATGAATGTATTGTCCAGCGTCACGTTGCCGGTGCCCGTGAATGCACCGGAAATGTGCCGGTAACCCACATACACTTCCGCGTTGCGCAGCACCGAGTAGCCCGCCCGCACACCGAACTCAAGGTAACGGTCCGCGTTATTGAACGAAACGATATTGGGTGCGTAATAGATTTCGCCGCCGATCGCAAACCGGTTATAGCTTGGCCATACATAATGAAAGTGTGCGCCCAGTGCCACAGCCGTACCGTTGTCGACGTTGCCCTTCGGACTGAGGAACAGCAGTTTGCCGCCGACCCCGAACAGCAGCGGCGAGCCCACCGGACTGGCATTGCCGACCAGACCCAGGCCCACGCTGCCGATATCAACCTTGTCGGTGTGATGGACGTAGCCGAGACTGCCTTCCAGACCGGTATTTGTCAGGTTTGTCGAATACTCAATCGCGGCGGCGTTGCCGCCGAGGTTTACATCGAGATCGTTGGCATGTGCGGCCAATGCCAGGGTGCTCAATACGACGAACAGGCCGGCTCGACAATAACGCATGACAAACACTCCTTTAGAAATAACGGGAACGGGCGGACAAAGTGAGTATGATAACGGTAAACATGCGCACCTGACATCCATTTGCCCCAATCGAAATGCCCGAAAACACCGTGTCCCGTTCCGACTCCGCAACGATTATTCCGGAGTTGATGCGCGCAGCCGACCCGAACACGCTGACACCCGAATTACGCGAACATGCGCTCGGGATCGGTGCCATCCTCGATGACCTCCAGCTCGACCCTATCCTGACCCGGGCCGGCATCGCCGTGCCGCTGGCTGCCGCCGGTGCGATACCGGCGGACCGTCTCGCCGGAATCATCGGCCCCGAGGCGGCAACGCTGGTCGCCGAGGTGCTGGCTGTTCCGGCATTGGAGGGTCTGGGCACCGGCAGCGAAAGCCTGACTTCACCCGCGCAGGCGGAAAACCTGCGCAAATTGCTGCTGGCGGTGATTCAGGATGCACGTGTTCTGGTGATCCGGCTCGCGGACCGGTTGCAGGCGCTGCGCGAAGTGAAACGGGACGACGCCGCCCGGCAGCAGGCGCTGGCCCGTGCCGCCCGGGAAATCGATGCGCCGCTCGCCAACCGTCTCGGTATCTGGCAGCTGAAGTGGGAAATCGAGGATCTCGCGTTCCGCTATCTCGAGCCCGAAAATTACCGCAAAGTTGCCAGCTGGTTGAGCGAACGTCGTGCCGACCGCGAACACTTCATCGCGGCGGCAACCGCGCAACTCGAGACAGCACTGCGGGCGGCCGGCATCACCGCCACCGTTTCCGGCCGGCCCAAACACATCTACAGCATCTGGCGCAAGCTGCAACGCAAGCATCTGGATTTCGAACAGATCTACGATCTGCGGGCGCTCCGGATACTGGTGAACACGGTCACCGAATGCTATGCGGCGCTCGGCGTGGTACACAGCCTTTGGCACCACATTCCGCGGGAATTCGACGACTACATCGCCACCCCCAAGGACAACCTCTACCGCTCCCTGCATACAGCGGTTGTCGGTTCCGATGGCCGGCCCCTGGAAATCCAGATTCGCACCCACGCCATGCACCAGCATGCCGAACTGGGCGTCGCGGCGCATTGGCGATACAAGGAAGGCGGCCGCTTCGATGCCGCGCTGGAAACCCGGATCGGCTGGATGCGGCAGTTGCTGGCGCCCGGCCGCAGCGATCAGGATTTCATCGATCAATTGCGCAGCGAACTCGTCGAGGAGCGGGTTTATGTCCTGACTCCCAAGGGTGAAGTCCTGGATCTGCCGCGCGGCTCGACGCCGCTCGACTTCGCCTACTACGTCCACACCGACGTCGGACACCGCTGTCGCGGCGCGCGCGTCAACGGACGCCTGGTCCCGCTCAGCCACGTGCTGGAAAATGGCGACCGGGTGGAAATCCTGACCGGCCGCGAGCGCGATCCCAGCCGCGACTGGCTCAATCCCCTGGCGGGTTTTCTGGCCACCTCACGCGCGCGCGACAAGGTGCGGGCTTTCTTCCGGGCGCAGGACCGCACCCTCAATGTACGTTACGGACGCGACATCCTCGAACGGGAGCTGGACCGGCTTGGCCTGCGGGATTTCCGTCATGACCGCCTGCTGCGGCACTTTACGTTCGAGGATCAGGAGGATCTGCTGGCCGCGCTGGGTGCCGGCGACCTGTCACTCGCGCAGCTGACCGGCGCCTTGCAGCGCGAAATCGCCGCGGCCGCACCCGCGCCGGCGCTTCCGGCCACCGCGCCCCGGACCCGGCAGCACACCGCCGCCGGGCCGGCCATCAACGTGGCGGGCGTGGACAACCTCGTCACCAGCCTGGCCCGGTGCTGCAATCCGCTGCCTGGAGAAGCCATTCGGGGCTACGTGACCCGTGCTCACGGCATTACCGTTCACCGCGCCAATTGCCCCAACCTTGTCCGTCTGCTGCAACGCGCGCCGGAGCGCGAGCTGGCGGTGAGCTGGCGCAGCGAACAGCAGCCCGCGCCGGTCAGCCTTGTGGTCGAGGCCATGGACCGGCGCAGCCTGCTCTCGGACCTGACCGGCGTGTTGGCCAACGAAAAGATCCAGATTCTCGCCATGCAAACCCGGCTGACCCGGGACGGCGGTCTGGCGATAATCCGGTTTACCGTGGCGGTTCCCGGGCTCGATGTCCTGTCGCGGCTGCTGTTGAAGCTGTCGCGCGTGCCCGGTGTCCAGCGTGCGACACGCCAAACCGGTGCCTGACTGCCCGCACGGCGCCCGGGTTCCCATCCGCGCCGGCTTCGGCTACAGTCCCTCCGTCACATGACGGGGATGTGTTATTCGCAGCCGAGCCCACCGCGCCAAAGCCGCCGCGCCCTCCGGCCCCGTGGACAGCCGGAGCTTCACGTACACGCTGGCGGCTGCCGTTCCGGTGATCGTCGCCGGTTTCATCGTCTGGCATTACCAGCGGGCACCGGTAAAAGACGCCCCGGTCCAGTCCAGCGTCAGCCTGATCGCCATCCGCCCCCCGTCAGCGGAGGCGTTGCAGAACATCTTTTCCAGCCAGGATTACGCGTGGCCGCCGCAGGATGCCGTCCCGCCCTATGCCGTCACCAATCTGCCCTACGGCCTTGGGACCCTCGCTCCCAGCGAAAAGAAGACCGTCTTCTTTCGTGCTCTGCTGCCCATTGTGCTGGCGGAAAACCAGCGCATCTGGAACCAGCGTGCATTTCTGCTGGAACAGTTCGGCTCCGGCACAATTGATCCGCATTCCGACGCAGGACAAAGCGTCGCGGCGCTGGCGGCACGCTACCGCGTATCCGGTGATCTGAATACACCCCGGGTCCGCGATCTGCTGCTGCAGCGCGTTGACGTGGTACCCGTGGCGCTGGTGCTGGCACAGGCGGCCCAGGAAAGCGGCTGGGGCACGTCACGGTTCGCACTCGAAGCCAACAACCTGTTCGGAATCTGGACCTGGGACGAAGACGCCGGCGCTACACCGATCAACCGGCCCAGCGATGCCAGTCATTTCGTGCGCATCTATCCCGACGTTCAGAGTTCGGTCCGGGCGTATTTGCACAATATCAACGTGGGTTTTGCATACGCCGATTTTCGCGCGCTGCGCGCCGAAATGCGCTCCCAGGGCAAACCGCTCGACTCGCTGGCGCTGGCCGGCACACTGGACCGTTACTCCACCGCCGGCAGCCTGTACGTTGCGAACATCCGCGCCATGCTGCGCAGTAACGAACTCGACAATCTCGGCAATCCCGTGCTGGCGCCGTCAGGCGAATAATCGTCAGTGGCTTCAGGGTGGCAGCAGCCACATGTGGCTGTACCAGTAATAGCGGCCGTCAACCATTGCCGTGCAGTTGTAGCGGAGCCTGCCGGGGGACATCGGATCAGTCGCCTGCAGCGCAAATGTCGTCCGCCCGGCATTCGTCCAATTGATTGGCATCTGTGGTCCGTTCAGGTAACAACGCAGCGCATCCGGCGGCACCTTGCCCGGGACCAGGCGCACCTCAAGCCGCGGCGGATTGACCGTACTTACCAGCGGGTTCCACGGACTCACGGATTGCACCGGCATCGGCAGACTTTCGGCCTTCAGTTCGAACGTCGCAAGATCGCCGTAATGTTCATTGACCGGATACCGCGGCAACGCGCGCGGATCGAGTGGCGAAGCGAGCACGCCGGATTCCTGACCGAATGCGACGTATCCCAGTCCCGCCACCATTTCGGCGAGTGTCCGGTCGTATTCGCCATACGGGTATGCAAACAGTTTCGGCGCCGCATTCGTGTCCGGCCCCAACTCCTGCTGCAGACGTGCCTGCGCCGCCAATATGTCGTTGCGCGCGCGATCGGCCCACGCCATGTCGCTTTCCCTGCCGTGCCGGAACACCATGTGTGCATGGTCAACCGTGTGATTGCCGAACGTGACGCCGTGCTGCTTCATGTCACGCATCTCGTTCCA